>JAJQAJ010000085.1:7420-8619 GCA_021203865.1 Clostridia bacterium | reverse complement strand
ATAGAAACTTACGGCGGGGACATTTCGGGAAACATATACGTTTTAGGTACCCTTTCGATTGAAACATTGGGCGGATATATTTCGGGAGAGGAGATAGTCGTTTCCGGCTCGAACGCGTCTCTCACGATTTTTTCGGAGGAAAATTTGGACGCGTATGTCGCGGCGGACATAACCGTAAAAGACGGCGCGGAGCTCGAAATTGATCTTTTATCGGGTTCAGTGTACGGAAACGTCGAGGCATATGATTCTACGGTTAAAATTAACCTATCTTACGGCGACATTTTGGGTGAAGTTTTAGCCTTGGGTACAGCTTTGGAAATCACACTTGATAGCGGCAGTCTTCTTGGAGACGTGAAAGCTTCTGATGAGTCGCAAGTCACATTAAATGTTACGTCGGGTGACATAGGCGGGAGCGTCGAGATAGCGTCATCCGGGGCCTTAGTCACCCTTTCGGGCGGCACCATAGACGGAAGCCTTGCCGTTTCCGGCTTTGCGGAAGCGGACGATGAGGCCGTGGTTAAAATTAACCTCGGCGGAGGAGAGATTTTAGGCGGGCTTTTCGTTTCGGGGGGTGCGGAAGTTTCACTCGACCTTGGCGGCGGAAAAATTTCCGGCGGCGTCACAGTCGGCGAGAATAGGACCGACACGGACACATGTTTATACATAGAGGATACAGCTGGCGAAGGGTTTGTCTCAGGTTTTGTCACGGTCAGCGGCGGCACGCTCCAACTTTTGGGCGGCACCTATGAAGACGCGGTCGTGACGGATTTCATATCCGACTCCGACCTTGCCGCGGCGGAAAACGCTGACGGCACATATTCGGTTGTCGAAGTCGATGACGCGGAAGAAAGTTATTACGCCAAAGTCGAAACTGTGTCCGGCGCGTATGTTTATTTCGAGTCGGTGCAGGGCGCCGTAAATTTCGCGTCAAACGCCGGCACGGTCATACTCATAAAATCGCGGGAGGAAAGCGTCGTTGTCTACTCAGGATACAGTGTGACACTCGATCTTTCCGGCAATACTCTCACGGGCTCCGTCACCGTCCAGTCGGGAGCGTACCTTCTCGTAACGGACTATACGGACGGCGAAGGTCTCATTTCGGGGCGGATAGCCGTCGTGGGCACTTTGGAGGCGGAAGCGGGAAGCTTCACGCAAAGCATAGGAAAATACGTCGTCTCCACGTACAGGGAAAAGAGGGT
>JAJQAJ010000085.1:5463-7320 GCA_021203865.1 Clostridia bacterium | reverse complement strand
AGATATTACGGTGGGGGGAAGCTCATCTTCCGGCGCGTCGCTGACTTTGAC
The DNA here is from genome assembly GCA_021203865.1 of Clostridia bacterium. Classification (GTDB taxonomy): domain Bacteria; phylum Bacillota; class Clostridia; order Christensenellales; family Borkfalkiaceae; genus Coproplasma. The sequence continues at coordinate 7,269 of JAJQAJ010000085.1, read as the reverse complement.
CGGCACAAATGAAAGCGCTGGAGTTTTAGGTACAGTGACACTTTCGGGTACGTCCTCTGCGCTCACTTTCACGGAAGATTTGTCCATATCCGGCGGCATAGAGGTTTCCGGCACGGACGCATTTATATACCTTGGCGGCGCCGTGGTGACATCGGAGCTTGAAGTCAAAAAAGCCACGCTAAATCTTGACCTTGACGGTGGGACTTTGAAAGGTGATATCACCGTTTCAAGCGATGCGTCAAGTGAATACGCCGTGCTCGTAATTTCCGACTCCTCGGCGGACGCTGGTGTAGGAGAGGGCATGGTCGACGGCCATATATCGGGAGTCTCATCCGACATAAGTGTGGAGGCAGGGACCTTCACGGACGAAAACGTAGGAAACCTCATCGCATTGGGAAGCTCGTGTCTTATCGGTGAAGGCGGAGTTGTCATAGCCTTGGATGAGACGTACGCGGAAGACTTTTCGGAAGCATATTCCGTGGACGAAGAGGGAAACACGACATATTACACCACGTTCCTTTCGGCGGCGGAGCACCTCGCGTACACGGGCGGAAAGGTTGTTCTGACGGCTTCCTCTTCAATGTCCCACACCGTTGAAATTTGGGCGGCGATAGAAGTTGAGCTGAATAGCTCGCTTTTCGTCGACCTTATAATAAACGCGGACGATGGCGGCTCTTTAAGCGTCAGCATGGCGGCCCTAACGGACGGTGAGCTTTCGGCAAGTCCGCTCACGGGAAAAATAGTCATAAAGGGCGACGGAAAAGATGCGGGCACGGAAAACAAATATGGTGACACCTTAGTATTTACGGACGGTGTCAGACCCGTGGGTGATTTGGAAATTGACCTTGACGCTCTTGACGGTGAAAACTGCGGCGGATACATGGTCGGCGAAAAGGATTTCGCGGGAAGCGGCGTCTACGGCATCACCACGGGAAACACGCATATACACGTCTTCGACATAGAGACATGGAAAATAGACTACGACGGAAGAGTGACACTTCTCATTCTCTGCGCGTGCGGGGAAGCGGAAGACCCCGACGAGGATGACGACTACATAGCAAAGACCGTCGAGATAACGGAGAACGCCGACGGCTCGTACACGTTCCGGGCCGAGGTCATAGTGGGAGAGGGCGAGGATGAGAAAACCTACGTCTGTGACAAAACCGTCTTTTTCGCGGCGACCGTCGTCGACGTAAAGGGCAAGACATATTATTTTGAAAGCCTCCAGGAGGCCGTGGATTTCGTTTCCGACTACGACGGATGTGAGATAGCCTTAAAACGCGACATAGAGGAGTCGGTTGAGGTTTCCGCGGGCAACGTGGCGATAGACCTTAACGGAAAGACTTGGACGGCGGACGGCGACTTCGTAGTCAAAGTGACAGGCGGAAACCTCGTCATATACGGCGAGGGGACAATTTTAGGAGATATCTACGGCACCGCGCGTCTTCGCGGAGGTTCATATAGCTTTGGTGGTGCGGCCACCCTTGCGGACTTTGAAAAGGGGTATGTCGCCTTTATAACCACGGACTGTCTTTGCGTCATAATTCCTAAGTCGGAAGCCCAGAACAATTCCGCGGCATCAGTTTTGACGGGAGACGTTCTTTCGTACTATGAAAGTCTTGAAGACGCCGTATGCGCTTTGGAAGAAGGCTCCACACTCACACTTTGGGCCGACGCGTCGGAAAAGTTCATGGAAGTTGGAGTGTCCGTCACCATCGACCTTGGAGGTTTCGGTGTAGGTGAGATAGAAGCTTCGGCTAATGTCACAATTTTGGGCTCCGGGTTCGTCGATACCCTCGCGCTCGC
>JAJQAJ010000085.1:3156-5363 GCA_021203865.1 Clostridia bacterium | reverse complement strand
GTTTCGGGAGACATTGAAATTAGCTCTGACGTCACTCTTGACTTAAATTATCACACTCTGGACGGAAATATTTCCGTTTCCGAATACATCCGATTTGAAATTTCCGATAACTCTGATGGGGAAGGCACGCTTACGGGTGAGATTTTACCCGGGGACGGCGCTCTAGTAACTTTGTCGGGCGGCGCGTACGCGTATGACACCGCGGTAAAATTTAAAGATGAGACTTTCGTTCTTTTCCAAAGATACGACGGGTACTATCTTCTCATGACGGAAGATGAGGCCATGGAGCGCTGCGGCGTGTACATTCTCAATGGGGACGGTAAGGCTTACTATGAGACCATATACGGAGCCGTGGGGGCCTTCACGGACGGCGACACGATATATCTTAACGCCGACACATCTTTTACGGCGGTCATTGAAAAAGCTTTGGTAATAGACGTCGGCTGTTATACACTCACCCTTGACGTGGAGATAGAGGCAGACGAGAGCGGCACATTGGGCGCGGGCGGCTCGCTCACCCTCATAGGCGGGGAAGGTTTCGGGAAGGTAAAAGGCGAAATTATTGTTTCGGGCCTTGGAGATGCGTCTATGGATGTCAACTCCTATACAGAAACCTTGGTCCTTAAAGGAGGACTTACGCCCAGTGAAAACCTTTCCGTTGACCTAACGAACCTTTCAAACTCCTCAAACGGCGGGTATTTCTTCTCGAAAGTGAACGAGGGGGATACATACTACCGCGTCGCCGCGGCGTTCGAGCACGTCACGCACGAATATGAGATTGAGGTCTGGGGCCTCGATGAAAACGGCAGCCTCGTTTTATACCTTATGTGCGCGTGCGGTCTCTATGAAAGTGACGTCTATGGCGTGAAAACCGGGTATATATCCGCGGATTTTGAAATTGATGTGTCGGACGGCATCGTGACATATGAAGGCACGGCCGTGGATGGTGAGGGAAAGGTCCATGAATATTTCAGCACCTTTGAATATGTCGCTTCGATTTCACTTTCAAACGGGGTTACGCTCTACTTCGAGTCGCTCTACACCGCGCTAGACTATTCGAGCGCGCACGGCGGCACAATAAAACTTGAAAAGGATGTAAGAGAGGATGTCACTGCCTGGGACAAGGGACTTATAATAGATCTCAACGGCCACACCTTAGAAGGCGCGGTGACGCTCCTTGCCGGCTCTTCCATGACCCTTCAAAACACCTCGGACGAAAAAGGTACGCTAAAAAGCACGATAACTTCGAGCGGCACCTTAACACTTAAAGGAAATCTTGACGTCGTCTTCACGGGCGACGCGTACGGCTCCGAAAGAGGGAGGATAATCATTTCCGGCGAGGTTAATTTTAACCTTTCCGGGCACACGTTCACGGGCGCGCCGGAGTTTGAGGACGGCACAACCTTCACGATATCTGGAGGCGACTTCGTCCTCGTCTGGGACGTTTCCATGCAGGACGGCGTCACAATGGTGGTTTCGGGAGACGTCAATATGGATCTTTCCGGATATGATTTTAGCGGAAAGATAGAGGTTGAAGAGGGCGCCACTTTGGTTGTCACCGACTCCTCGTCTGCGCAAAGCGGCAGCCTGGAAGGGAATGTCTCGGCCGGGGCCGGGGCGTTTGTCGAGATGAGAAGAGGAGTGGTCGACATATCCGACATCGTGAGCGGAAATCTTGCCGTCGAAACGGCGGAAGGTTACGTTTTTGAGTCGGCGGCGCAGGACGACGGCGAAACATTCTACCGGATTGTTACAAAAGATGCCCACATATCCTCGGGCCACGGCCTGGATATTGAGATGGGGGTCTGGGAGTTTGACCCCGGGTATTCGATTCTGACCGTGCATTTCAGGTGCCTTTGCGAGGAGGAGACGGAGCAATCCTTCTATCTTTCGGAAGACTATTATTCCTCTTATGTCGAATATGAGCCGTATGAAGAACTTCTTCCCGACGGCACGACGCAGACCATAATGCTCTCGCAGTGGGTTGTGGTAAGCTATGAGATATCATCGTCGGTCACGGGCCCGAACGGAGTTACGTACACGTTCACGGCGTACGGTGACGTTCTTCTTCCCGGGTTCAACGAAGAGGGCGACGGATATTACATAATCCCCGGATACGAGGAGTATTACGTTGGTGACGAACTTTGCGGATACCGCTACACGTGCATACAGGAGGCGGGCTGCAACGTAACGGGCGTCGACATGTA
>JAJQAJ010000085.1:1353-3056 GCA_021203865.1 Clostridia bacterium | reverse complement strand
CAGAAGGATTCTTTGAAGGACGGGCTTGACGAGGCCATGACGGGATGTATGGGAGAAGCGGGTGGTTCGGTTTCCCAGTCCTATGAAAAGGCAATGGATGAGCTCGACGACTGGGAGTTTGAGTTCGACGGCGGTGAGGACGCCGAGTCAAGGGAGAGATACCTTCAATACCTTATGGACAACATAGACGCCATATTCGCGTGGGCGGAGATGGAGATAGCCAAGACCGAGCAGGCCACCATCGCCGAGAACCTCATCACCGACACATATTACGAGCTTCTTTACTCCGGCATGTATGACGAGGACGCGCTGACCCGCGAGTTTGAGGACATCATGCAGTACCTCGACGCGCTCTACTGCGAGGCCATAGAAGACGTCGAGGACGTCTACACGGCGTACATAGAAAAATCGATTCGAGACCTTACCAATCTCGACATTCTTCCCGGCTCCACTCTGGAAAGCTCGGATGACGGCGTGGAGGGCACGATTTACATAGAGGGGACCGTCGGTGGCATGACCGAGCTTGTCATAACGAGGGACCTTATCAACACCTCTCTCGATGACAAGATTGCGGACGGCACGCTCGTGCCCGCGGATGAAGCCTTCGACGCTGACTTAGAAAGCCTTGTCGACGGAAAGAAGGTTTTGGGTGTTTACACGGTGAAGCTTTGGAACGAGGCGGAAGGTGGGGAGCTCTCGCTTTTTGAAGGCTCATACACGATAACCATAAAGCTCTCGTCACTTTTGAAGGACGCTGACGGGCTCCAGATTCTCTACGTCGGCGATGACGGAAGGATAGAAGTGTATGAAACCACGATTTCCGAGGACGGGGAGTGGATTTCATTCACGACCACGCATCTTTCCCAGTTCGTCGTGGTGGGCTCGGAAGAAAAAGACATGTCGACGATGATAATCTTCCTTGAAGTTCTTCTCTGGATTGAGGCGGCGATAGCGCTCGCACTCCTTATTGTCTTCCTCGTAAGAAGGTTCAGGGGCGGAACACCTGGGAGGAAAGCAAAGAGAGTGGCATCCTTTGGAGCCATGGCGCTCCTTCTGGGGGTATTCCCCGCGGCGTCCACTCTGAACATCGTGCTCTTCGCCGTGGCGGACGTCGCTATGATAGCTGTCATCATGCTCCTCGTGTACGCGCTCATGTCCCAGAAGAAGAAAAACGAACCCGTTGAAGAAGCGGATGAAGGGGCTGACAGCGATGCGAATAACAAAAAAGACAAATAAATATGCGTAGGACTTGTGTGTTTTAATTTATTCACACAGGGACAGGGATGTGGAGTGACTCCCCTTTCGTGTTGTTATCGCTAAATTTAGCCCGGGCGGCGAAAATGCTGCGTGGGCTATTTTATCCGTTCGACGGGGTGTTAGAGACGGATTTAAATTACTGAAACCGGTCGAGTGTAAACCCGATGGGTTCACGAATGACATGGTGACGTTCAAAGAGTTCGACGACGTTCTCACGCTTCTTATTCATTTCGGATATCTCACGATTTTAAAAAAAGACGAAAAGAAGTATGTCCGAATCCTAACCGTGAGATAAGGTAACAGTTTATTACGTCCATGGAATCGGGACGTTTTTGGCAACGTTGACGAGACGAAAAAAGATTCGGAAAAGGTCTTCCGTGTGACGCTTGTGGAGGACGCGGAGACAGCCACAAAGTACGCGCAGACAATTCACCGCAGGGCTAAGG
>JAJQAJ010000085.1:0-1253 GCA_021203865.1 Clostridia bacterium | reverse complement strand
GCCCGCCATAGTTGTCGGCATAAATTACGACGAAAGATAGGAAGACATATGTGGGATAAAGAGGGTCACAGTGTAACCTTCGCGGAAAATCAGCGGCTGTGTCGCACCGCCAAGTTTTTGTCCCAAACGCGTTAAGGCGTTAAAATGTGCGCAGTGTTCGTCGATGCTTTTTGGGGACTCTTTCTAAAATCGGACGTTACTTTGAGTGTCTTTTGTCCCGTCGTATGCGTCTTACACCATGTTGAAATTCGATTCGGGACTTGATTTCGACTTTTATTGTGCTATACGCGCAAAAAAAGCCCCGGAAATTTCGTTGCAACTATTGTTTGTGGTTAAATTTTATGATAAAATGTCGGGGATTTGAAAAAACTCAAATCAAACTCGAAGTAAAATTTTAAGTGCCTTTGGGCACGGAGGGAATAATGACTGATTGGAAAAAAGGTTTGCTTAAAAAATGTATAGCCGAATGCATTGGCACTGCCGTTCTGACGCTTGTCGCGTGCGGTGTGGCCGTCTGGACGAACGCTGACCCCGTCGCGACGTCCCTCGCGTTCGGACTTGTTATTGTCGCCATGGCTTATTCCATAGGGAACATCTCGGGATGTCACATCAATCCCGCCGTGTCCCTCGGCTGCGCGATATCAAAGAGGATGTCATGGAAGGAGTTCGGAGCATATGTCGGAGCGCAGGTTGTCGGCGCGTTCATAGGCTCGTTCCTCCTCGCCGCGTTCTGCGTGTCCTTTGAAAGCCTCGGCGGAAACGCCATACAGACATTACTTCTCACGGCGAGCGGAGTTGAGGAAGGCGCTGACCCTAACGCCACATCCATCGTCGTTGCGTTCGTCGTTGAGATAGTTTTGACGTTCATATTTGTTATTTGCGTTCTCGGCGCGACCGATAAGAGATACCACAAGGGCGCGAACGCCGGCATAATCATAGGTCTCGCTCTCTGCCTCGTTCACCTCATAGGACTCGGGTTCACCGGAACGTCCGTCAACCCCGCAAGATCTCTCGCGCCAGCCATTTTGGAGCTCATAGGCGGAAGCACGACGTCCGCAAGCCAGCTCTATATCTGGATTATAGCACCCCTCGTCGGAGGTGCCTGCGCCGCTCTCGTCTACAACGTTCTCACAGGCGTGAAAATGAAAAAAGACAAAGACCTTCCCGTGGATGGAAAGCTCGAAGAGAAAAACTAACATTTAAAAAAAAGGATGAGACCCGTATTCTGCGGGTCTTATTTTTTAACATCCGGG
>JAJQAJ010000086.1 GCA_021203865.1 Clostridia bacterium | reverse complement strand
TTTGTGGCCAGATGCTTAAAATCATTCATATCGTTCATGAATCAATTATAGCATACCGGCCTCAAAAAAGCAAGTCTATACACAAGCTATTTATTAACAGTTCCTTAGCAATCCGCGGAAGGCAAATTTTACAGTCTCTTGACCTATCATCCTCTCGGCCCGGCTAACGCAGTCTATGTTTGTCAATAATTATTTGATCCAGTCGACAGAAATTATTTGATCCACATTGTCAGAAATTATCTGATCCAGTAGAGTTTTTTAAAGCGTATAGCAGGGAAAATTCGTTTCGTGGACGATTGTCAAAAATTTTGATGAAATTGTATAAAAATTTAAGAACACAAAAAATAATTGCAAAAAGAATTTCATCTTTATTACTAAATATATTGCACTGTTAATCCGTGCATGATATATTGTTAAGCAGGTGTTCCGGGACTTTGCGGGAATGGATTGTCTCTGACGCCGGAAAATCAAAGATATAATTGAGGCGGTTATATGTGCAGGAGAGAAAATTATGAACCCTCTTTCACGGAGGATTTCAAAACGGCGGTGTCTGACCCGTACTTTGTTGACAAGACGATTTTTTTGAAGGAGTACATTGACGACGGATTTTGTGGGGAGGCGACAGTCATAATGAGACCCAGGGGGTTCGGGAAGACGCTGACCCTTTCCATGGTCAAGACTTTTTTCGAGAAGACGGACGAGGATACGTCCCTGTACTTTAAGGACCTTGCCATCTGGAGCTGCGGGGAGAAGTACACGTCGGAGCAGGGGAAGTACCCCGTTGTGTACATCGATCTCACGGACCTTTCGTGTGAAACGTACGAAGAGATGGAGGAAAGATTCGCGGAAAAGATGTCTGCTGAGTTTCTGCGGCACACGGAGCTTTCCGAGAAGGGTGCGTTAGACGAATACTGGCTTAGACGCTACGAAGAAATCGTGGAAAAGAAATCGAAATTATTGGGTAAATCCGTGAAGCTTCTGACGGAGTTGCTTTATGAGTGCGATAAGGTCAAACCTATCATTCTGGTGGACGGCTTTGAAGTACCTCTCATCGCAGGTGTGGAGCATGGATACTACAAGAATGCGTTTTATTTTTTCAGAAACATGTATTCATCGTCCATGAAAGGAAACGACTTTGAAGAGTCCGGACTCATCTTTGGCGAGTTTTACACCGTTCTCGCCGACGATTTTTCCGGGTTCAACAATGTTTTGCCGGACACTCTTGTTTCCCGCGATTATGCGGACGGCTTTGGGTTCACAAAGGACGAAGTGAGGACTCTTCTTGCGAAGTTCGGCAAAGAGAAGAATTTCGCAGAGGTGAGAAGGTGGTACGGCGGGTACAATATGGAAAATCGGGAAAACGGATTCGTCGAGCTTTTCAACCCGGATTCCGTCATACGCTATTTAAAAAACGGGTGCCGGGCGGAGTGCTACCGTGACAAGGTTTACGTGAGCAGGGCCATGGATGGAGTTTTCGCCGCAGGACGCAATTACGACAAAGAGAGTTTAAAAAAATTTCTGAACGGGGAAAGCGAGTTGTGCCGCATAAAGGAAATCGTCAATTTCGGCTGTATCGAAGAGTATTGCGATTACTGTCAGCTGCTTTTCATGTCGGGCTATCTCACGCGGGAAAAAATAATTTACCGCGAATACAATGACGAATGTTACGACGTCATGATTCCCAACAGGGAGATATGGGAAATCTTCGCGAAGTGCGCGAAGGCACACGGATACGAAGTTTGCGAGCCGCAGAAGTAAAGGCGGGCCCCGGCATATGGTGTGATGCCAGATTCTCCGTGCTGCGGATAACAAAATTGCCGGGATTTGCTCCCGGTTTTTTTTAACTCCGTGGATGTGTTTTGTAACCCGGAATGTATGCCGTCACTGCATTTTGCGGCATTTTTACTTGAACAGAAATTTTTAAAAAACTTTTTTTGAAATGTTAAAAATGCATTGACAGTCTCGGGGTGAGGGTTTAGAATACGAAACATAAAAAGGACGCGCGTTGAGCCTTTCGCGGTTTGACGGCAAGAGGTGCGTATGGGAAGGCCAAACAGATTTTCGGAACTTAAAGATGCGGTTTGTGATTTCATAAATGAGTACCAAAGCGTGAACGGCAAGATGCCGACGTATCATGAGGTGGCGGAGGAGACCGGCTGTTCGGTAAGTTCGGCGGCCCGGGCTGTAAAGGAGCTCATGGATGAGGGGAGGATTGCGAGGTCAAAAAACAACTACCTGCCTTCGTTCGTGAACATAAAGAACGCTGAGGACAACATGGACGTGACGCCCGTTAAGGTTCTGGGCACCGTCATATGCGGTTCTCCGGAAATCATCGACGACGGCGCGGACGAGGACACGGTCTATCTTCCCGCGAAAATCTTTGGGAGAGACAACATGTTCATAACGCGCGCGACAGGATACAGCATGGTGGGAAGAGGGATTTATCCCGACGATCTTCTTGTCGTCTACACGACGCACGTCCCGTACAGCGACATGACTGTTCTCGCGTCTTTGGAAGACGGATGCACGTGCAAAATTCTCATGAGAGACAGGGACGGCTATTTTCTCAGGGCCGCGAACGATGAGGTGGACGAAAAAGGCAACAGGGTGTATCCTGACATCCGTCCGGCGCCGGGGGAGCGCTTCGAGATTTTAGGCACCGTTGAATACGTCATGCACGACCCCAATCACAGACACAGATATTACTGAAAACCACGGTTTGGGATTGCTTTGTGCCCCACGGACCCGGGGCGCAATATTTTTCACTTAAATTCAAAATTTTTGACGTATTTTGGCAATTTTGCCTGTCACATTTCGGCGATGGATGAAGCATGAAGAAGAACAATTTTTTGAATTACATAGAAAAGAAATTTTATCGCACGGTGTTTTTGGCAGCGGAGAGTTTTCTCAAAGGCACGGACGCGGCATGCGAATATCTTCCCGATGAGGGGAGGCTTTTGTCTCACTCACTTTATGCGGTGACTTTTGACAGAGTCTGGACGAGAAGTTCAAACCTTTCGGGTACGGAGATATCGTGGGACGTGAAGGTTGTCGCTGAAATATCCCGGGAGTCCGTGCGCGCCGATGTCAGATGCCGCTCGTCGGCTTTTTGCGAACTCATTGTGTCCATGGAGGGAGATCTCAAACGCGGACTTCGCGGAGCGCATGTTTGCGGCGTCGGCTGGTATGACGAGGTGGCAAAGCGGCTTTTGTCGCTTTCCGGAACGCGTCTTGACGGCGACCTCATTCCGATAATTTCCAGAAAATCATATGAGGCCATGTCGGACGGCATTCTCAAAGCCTGCCGCGGTACGCGGGGTTGCGTCGACCCCGAGAAGATGGCTTCATCCCTCGGTCTCAAAGTGTGGAAAAGGTCGATAACGGAGGACGGGAGAACGGTGGGTAGATTTTACGCTCTGGACGCCCGCGACGAGCTTTTCGACAGGAAAAGAGGGGATTATGAGAAGGTTTTCATCCCGGCGGGGACGATAATCGTCGACGTTGACTCACCCGCGGAGGGCGCCAGAAGGTCCGTTAAAGTCACGATGGCGCACGAGATAATCCACGCGCTCCTTCACAGGAACGCCATCATCTTCGCTAACATGCGGAATGCGTCAGCCGCTCCCTCATATGATCGCTCGCTTGATCCGATTAAGAAGGCTGATTTCGCCGAAATTCAGGCCATGGGTCTCACGCCGTACGTCATCGTGCCGTATGAGACCATATCAAAAAAGCTTCGCGAGCTGTGGCATAAAAGCGGTGGCGAGGCGGAGGGGAAGATAGAAAGGTCCGTGTGGACCCTTCGCGCGTTCGCGGAAAGTTACGGCACCACGGTGTCTTCCGCAAAAAAAAGGCTGATGTCGCTTGGCTACGCTGTGGAGGGGCTTGACCTCTGGATTGACGGGAAGAAGGTCCGCGATTACCTTTACAAGAGAGGCGCGCTTCGCGAAAACGAAACCTATACCGTGCCCTTTTCGGTTTTCACTGATGAAATTTTCATCCCGGACAGGATAAAGGCCGAAATAGACGGCAAAAAACTGATATTTGCGGAAAACCATCTATGCAAAAATGACGCGAGATATGTGGTGAAATGCGGTCAGGACCTTATTTTGACCGATTACGCGAGGGAGCATATGGAAGAGTGCTGCGTGAGGTTCGTCAGGGGAGAAAAACCAGTGAAGACGGCGCGCGACTATGTCTGCTATGTTTACTGAGAGAAAATGTCATGAATGAGCATATTGATGACACGTGTTTTGAGTCGGCCGTGGCGAACGGGTCAAGAAGCGAGCTTTTCCGCGTCATAAAAGATAATGTCGACCGCGTGTTCTGGTCGTGCGTGAAATCCGGTCTTTCTAGGGTCGCCGCGGCGCGCTCGGCGCTCACGAAGACCGCGAAACGTTTTTCCGCGCCGGAGGAGGACATGGTGGAGCTCCTTTGCGGGCTCGGCTATTCCGCCGAGGGACTTATTCCAAACAGGACGGGCGGATACAGGGAACCCTACCTATATAATAAAGGCGCGCTCGGAAAAGGGGAGACTTATTTCGCTCGTCTTCCCGATGTTGTCGAATACATGGTGAAAGACGAAGCTCTCATGAAAGGGCTTTTGTCGGGAGAACTCGCGTACGTCGACGGACACGTCGTTGTGAACTCGGAAAAATACCTTTTCGCCGGGAAGAAGGGAGAATTCAGACTCACGGAATATGCCCTGTCACATATGGACGAGTGCGCCGTGAAGTTCGCTTATGAAATTGCCTCTGACGCCGGGAGCGAAACGCGCGGCCCGTACATGGAAAGAGAGCTTATGACGGCGAAGGAGCTTCGCAAGGGACTCAAAATCTGCCGGTCGGTGTTTTCGCTAAGTGACGGCGTTTGCGCGGACAAAAAAGCCTTTGAAATCGCGAACGAAACGATAGTTCAGATAGCCGACATGATAAGGGGCAAGACGATAGGCGAGACACTCAGAATAATCATTCATGACATCATGGACTGTTCTCTTTGGAAACTGTCGGCGGACACGGGGATAAGCAACTCAACTCTCTCCAGATACATGGTAGGCACCCTAGAACCCAAGATCGGCAGGATAATCGCCATATGCGTCTATTTTCATCTCCCGCCACAGCTTTCCAATCTCGTTTTGGAGAACATGGGGAGATTGAGACGAAACGGCTGCGAGGACAGCGTCATGTATCTTGGCATCCTTGACAGTTTCTGGACATGGGGAGACGTTCTCGCCCTCAACAAAATGCTTGTGATGCTCGGAATGGAACCTATGTCCGACACATAGCCGGGAAGGCGCCGCGGCATTTTTGCCGCCATTAACCCATATCCTTCACATATTTATATGTGATTCGGCCCGCGAAAGCTCGGCGGGTCTTTTTTTATGCCTAAAATAGCTCTTCACGCGTTTAGTTTTCGCGCGCGAAAAAAATTTTTTAAATTCTTTTCATTTTATGAAAAGTTTTTGAGAAAAATTAACAAAAATTTCTGAAAATTATCATTTTCGTCTCCTCAAAAATCCCGTAGCACCCGCTTTTACGGCGTTTTTCTGTTAATTGATATCAAAAAATGTACGTAAGTCACAAAAATCGCTTTTCATTTTCTGGGACGGCGATACGGAATTTCGGGTATATAATGCGTCATGTAAAACACCTCCGGCGGCGCCCCGGGGGTGTTTCGCCGCGATTGGGCGGCCCGAACCGGAAAGCATGCGTCCGGAGGGGGCGGCCGTGAGGAGATTTTTATGGAAACAAAAAACTTAGTTGATGAAGGCTACGCGCACGAAAGAAGGCTCGAACTTGTGAGAATTCACCGCGAGGAATCGGCGATTTATCGGGAAGCCGGATATTCGGACGATGAGATGGACGCACTTTTCGCGTCGGACTGGGATGAGCTTGAAAGTGAGCTTGACATCGAAAGCTGGGTTGAGTCCGTGCCGGACATGGATGAATATCTGCAGGATGTGACGGAGGATGAGGAGTGGTCCGAGGAAGCGGGGTTTGGCGCGAAGGAATTTTTGGACACGCTTTCAGACAAAAGCTTGATTTACGCGTTTTCCTTTCTGAGCGACACGGACATCGACATCGTGCGTCTTGTGTATTTCGAGGGTCTTTCCACGGAAGAAGTGAAAAGAGTGCACCCTTCGGCGACGCCGGAGAGGCTTGCGAGAATCAAGGCTGAACTCGCGCTCAGGGTGAAGCATTTCCTTGAAGAGGAGGGCTCATGAGACTAGACAAAGCGGGACTTATGAATTTCATGCGTGGCATAGGCGTGGGTGACATGAGGGAGGCTGCTGACCTTCTCAACATCCCTTTTCCGAAGCTTCGCGAATATCTCAGAAAGGACGGGCCCAAACTGCCGTTCGAGAAGGCGAAGGAGTTTTTATGCAAGTTCGGGGAGGAAAATCTTGAACTTGTCGTGCGCTTCGATGAGGGCGAGAACATGGCATCTTTCAAAAAGCGTGTTTTGCGCTCGGGCGGTAAGAACTGAGGAGGATAGATATGGCGGAAAAGAAAAATTATTTGCCCGTATATTACGGGACGGCGGCCGCGGCGTACGAAACCGGGTGGGGAGCACCCCTTTCCAATCTCTACCGCATGGCGCAGGACGCGGACATAGCCTGCGCGAGGGACATCGACGCTGAGATGACAATAAGCTATGACGGAAAGAATCTCGACACCTCGTGCCTTGATGCGCTCATCGACAAACACGGTGAGGAGAGGGTGAGATATGTTCTTTCGACGTACATCCAAAAAGGCGGAAGGGACATGTGGATTTCGGAGGAAAACAAGGCCTGGGCCAAAACCGTGAGAATATCGGACAGCCCGGTCGTCTACGGAGTCATCAAACTCAACGCGGAGCCACGGCTTATAAACATTCTGACGGACAGGATGAGAGAGCTCGACGAAAAGAAGGAAGACGCACCCGGAACCGGAAAGGAAAGCCCGACTAACTTTTCGGCGGGGAAGGATGCCGCGGCGGACGCGGCGGCGGAGGAGAAAAACATGGCGGAAGAAAAAAAGGATATGGAGGGTATACCCTTCAAGGCGGCGGAGGACGGCGGATTTGTCGCCGTCGTGCCAAGGTACGCGGTGCGCAGAAGGTATGACACGGAGACTGTCATCGGCATGCCTGGCGGCGGGAAGTACGCGGGATACAAGTTCGCTTTGGGAAACAGTTTCGTAAGAGAGCTTGATGACGGCAGCATGGAGTTTAAGCTTGATGGGAAAGACGACGTCACACTAGTAAAACTCCGCGGAAAAATCACCGTTCCCGTAAAAGAGCTTTCGGAGGAGTTCCGGCTCGCGAAAGCGGAGGACTTTAAAACGGTCTGGCACGAGATTGAGGTGCCCAAAAAAGCGGTTTTCGGGAGGTACCCCTCATACACGAGGGTGTACATGCCGGACGACGGACCATACAAGGGCATGAACGCCACAATATCCAACGCCTACAAAAGGGCGGGTCACGACAGTGACGACGTTCTCATGTTTTCCATCCCCGAGGATCTCGACATCTCCGTGAAGCGCGGCTTTGGCTCGGCGGCTTCGGCAAGCGAGGTGATGATATCCGGGAAGGAGTTTTGCGAGATAGCCGAGGAGCAGAATTTTCATGAGAAAAAGGAATGGACGCGCGTCACAGTTCCCGAATCGGCGCTTTTGCATAGGTACGACAAGACAGCACTTTTCAAAATGCCGCGCGGGCAGTACTCGGCCTACACGTTCAAAGTGCCCGTGGGGATGGTGTCGCTGCCGCAAAACGGCGAGCTGGAGCTGAACATGCCCGCTGATCTTTCCGTGACGGTCAGAAAGAAAGGCGCTGAGTCGGAGATAATGAATGTCTCCCAGCTTCGCAACGTCATAGACGGCAAGACGGCGGAGGACTTCATCAGCTTTTCGGGCAACATGCACGACACGCGCGCGGAGAACTTTTACAAAATGGCCGAAAAGATAAAAGCTGCCGTTCCGGAGTACATGTCACTCTCCCCGAACTGGATAGGCGCGAACCTTGGCACGAGAAAAACCAGGAGATGGGCGGAGTTCCCCGTGGCGCCTTCCGCTCTCAGAAACTATGAAAAGGACGATGAGGCGTATGTGAGAAACATCGGCGGCGCGTTTGACGACGTTCTCGAAGTTCTGTGTGACAATCACGTCGCGACTTTGGGGTTTTGCTTTGACGGGACGGGGGTCAGCTGTTTAGAGCTTGACGAGTGCCTCGACGCCGATGGAGAGCCCATGAATGACGCCGCGAGATTCGCGATGGACGCCGCGAGATACACATACGTCGAAAAGACGCCCTCGGGAAGAGGACTTAGGGTTTTCGGGATGAAGGGCGACGCCATTTTGGCCGGCCTTTCCGAAAACGGGGATTTCGAGTACTACTCCGACTGCGGATTTGTCGCCGTCACGGGCGACGCGGTGCAGAAGTGTAGTGATCTCCATGAATTCTCGCTCGATGAGCTGGGAAAGTTCACGAGCGAAAAACTTGGCGCGCCAAGGGATGTCGGGCCCATGACTGAGGAGGACGAGAGAATTTTAGGTGAGGTCGTGGCTGAGGACAAGAGCGGGGACACGGCGAGGCTCTTAGCGGGTGAAAACACGAAGCGCACCGAATACGTCACCGACCTTGGGTTTCTCTCGGATGTGGGATTTAAGACGGAGTACGACATTGACGCCATGAAAAGGATCTACAAGGGCACGCGCGGAAAGGACAAATCCCCCGAGTACATAGACCACATCACGAAGTCCGCTCTCGTGATTTCAAGCTTTGTGAGGGAGAGAATGACGGCGAGAAAACTCGCCGAGGCTGAGGAAAGGGCTGCGCGTGATATAGGCTTATCCGGCGCCGCGAAGACAAAAAAACCGGGAAAAGCGGACTGACATCTTTTTCTCGGGCGGGACGGGCG
>JAJQAJ010000068.1:18927-37718 GCA_021203865.1 Clostridia bacterium | reverse complement strand
CATTATATGTTCTGTAATTTTATTTTTTCATCAAAAAAAAAGTTCTATAATTTAAAAAAATACTCAAAATGATGTTGTGAAATTTTCTGATTTCTGCTATCATTGGATTATGAGGTGAAAAGAATGGAAAGACTGATAATGAAAGACATTAAAAAATGGTTCGATGAAAATCTGAAGACTTGCCTTCTCATAGACGGCGCGAGACAGGTCGGCAAAACTTATGTCGTTCGCGAATTCGCGAAAAGATACTGCAAAAATTTCATTGAAATCAATTTTCTGGATAATTCGGACGCAAGGACACTTTTTAAGACGGCAAAAAACGCTGAAGAAATTTTGCGCGATCTTGACGTACTTTTCCCGGGAAAACTTGTGCCGGACGAAACCCTGATATTTCTTGATGAGGTTCAGGAATGCATGGAAATCGTCACCGCGGTCAAATTCCTTGTGGAAGACGGAAACTATCGCTATATTTTAAGCGGATCGCTTCTGGGCGTGAAATATCAGAACGTCAAATCCATACCCGTGGGATACATGCAAATTTTTCGGATGTACCCCATGAACTTCATTGAATTTCTTATGGCGTACGGCTTAAACGATGATGTCCTGAAATATCTGCGTAAGTGTTTTAATGACGTCAAACAACCTGACGAGGTCATTCATGAAAGAATAATGTCTCTTTTCAGGCAGTTTCTCATTGTGGGTGGAATGCCCGCAGCGGTGCAAAGATATCTTGAAACCAACAAATTTTCATCCGTGAAAGAGATTCACGAATACATCTTTGACACATACAGAGCGGACATCGCCAAATACGACAGAAACAAAAAGCCCCAAATAATAGACGTTTACGAAAGAATTCCCGACGAACTCAGATCGCAAAACAAACGGTTTAACTACTCGTCGTTAAACATTCCCGGAAAAACAAATTTTGTTGAGAACACATTTTTATGGCTGACACACGCGGGGGTGGCGATCCCCGTCTATAATGTTGAGGAGCCCAAATATCCGCTTCGCATGAGCGCGTCGCGAAGCCTTCTCAAACTCTTCATGAACGATGTCGGACTTTTAAATTTTGCCTACTTCAACGACAACATCCAGTTTAAAATCCTGTCGGACTCATCAGGCGTTAATTTCGGGGCTGTGTATGAAAATTTCGTCGCGGAAGAACTCACATGCAACGGAGTGACCCCTTATTACTACAAATCAAACAAACTCGGCGAACTCGACATTCTGGCGGAGATAAACGGGAAAGTCCTGCCACTTGAAATAAAGTCGGGAAAAGACTATCACAGGCACAATGCCCTTAACAATGTCCTGTCGGTAAGAAATTACGATATCGAAAAAGCGTACGTTCTCAACTGCAGCGGTAAAATTGAGAAAAAAGACAGGATAATTTACATGCCAGTTTACATGGCGGCGTTCATAAAAAACAATCCTCCTGCAGACATGTCTGTCGAAAAAGACAACGCTCCCTGGATTGTCCATGAGGACAAAATTTAAGGAGGCAAAAACCTCCCCTCACTTCGCATTTCATTCATCACCTTTTTCCCCTTCCGGGTCGGTTATGATTTTGTCTATTTTGATTGTCGCGTAATCTTTCAAATCGAGGCATTTGCCGCAGTTGTCGCAGACCTTTGTGGGATCCAGATCGCATAGGTCGCATTCCCCGCAGCCCGTGCATACTCTGTCGTACAATATGCACTCAGTGCCTATAATATGTTGCATGCACGGCCTCCTTAAATGGTGAGAAGGTAATTGACCTCTTCTCGGGTGAGCTTTCTGTACTGGCCTCTGTCGAGACCTGACAAGGTGAGCTCGCCTATTTTAGTGCGTTTAAGAAGGATGACTTCATGGCCTATCGCCTTGAACATCTTTCTGACTTCATGATTTTTTCCCTCTTTGAGGACAATCTTAACTTTCGTGTATTCTTTGTTGGTTTCGATGATGTTCGCCTTGCATTTTTTGGTAAGTTTCCCTTCTATCTCTATGCCGCTTCGAATTGGGTTGAGGTCTTTTTCGTTGACAACACCCTCGACTTTGGCGACGTAGGTTTTCGGGACCTCCATGGAAGGATGTGTGAGTCTTTGCGCGAGGTCGCCGTCAGTAGTCATTATTAAAAGCCCTTCACTTTCATAATCGAGCCTTCCCACGGGATACACCCTCCCCACTTCTTTCGGCAAAAGATCCAAAACCGTCTTTCTGCCTTTTTCATCGGATACGGACGATATGTAGCCCTTGGGCTTGTACACCATGTAATATTCCTCGTCTTTGAGATTAACAATCTGCCCATCCACACGGACAACGTCGTTTATGCCGATATCCTCGCCCGATTCGGCTTTTTTTTCGTTGACGGTGACTTTGCCCTCGCTTATGAGCTCGTCGCATTTGCGTCTGGAAGCTATCCCGCACGACGCGAGAAATCTGTTTATGCGCATTTTTCGTCCTTCACACTGTTTATAAAACGGAATTGAATAGTCAGTCAGGATTCCGACTTGCCGTTCCCGCGGGTCTTGTTGTAGCCCGATGAGAACGAATTGTATTTTTCTATCATGTACCTTTCCAGATCGTCAAGGCTCTTCATTCCGCTGTCGGAAAGGGCGAGAATCTTCACGGAGAACTCATCCCCGTATTTGTAGTCCGCGTAGACGTCGCCGTGGCCTTTTCCCGTGAGATGGTTGTAAACCCTGTTGAACACATTCCCGCTCTGTCCCACATAGTACATGTTTTTTGTCTTGTTATAAAGGACGTACACGCCAGTGACCGCGGAATCGGCTATTTTCCTCACACGGAAAAATTCATCGGCGGTCATCTCCTCTTCGGCGTCTTCATGGGCGACACTATGGGAAGGAATCACTCCGTCCTCATAATATTTTAGAAAATCGTCATCAATTGTTTTACTTTCTTTTTTCCGTTTCGGTTTTGCGGGTTTTTTTGTCCTCGGTTCAATAAGATTGAGGGAATTTATTTTCTCATTGTCACCCGCGACCGCGACAATTTTCATCTTCATTCCGCCGCATTTCAGAGAACGCCAGGTCCACGTGTATTCGTCACCTTTGACTTTGGAGCATTTTCCGAAAAGCTTCACGGCCTGAGAAATTGTGGGACTTTTTTTGAAAAGAGCCGAAATGCCTTTCTTCTCTTCTTTCGCCGTGACTTTTCTTTTAAGCTTTTTGTACTTTGAACGCATTCGCCGGTCGCGTACAGCCACGCATATGGCGTAGATAATGATGATGACGAGAATGGCGCCAAGCGCTATGCCGCCTATCGCCCCTCCCGACAACAGAAGCAATCCGTACATCACAAAGCCCGTCCAACCTGTGTTTCAGACCGTCACTCTATGGTGATGACTATGTCGTCATCTGAGAAAAAGTCCGGATAATCGGAGTCAGTTTCGCCGTCCTTTTTTTCGGCGGTCTTTTTTGGACGCTCTTTTTTGCGTTCATCGTCTTTCGTCTCGTCATAATCTTCTTTATGATAAAGATAGCTCGATTTTTCGGTTTCGGACAGAAAGGTGTTGTTCATTTCGGCAATCTGCGTCATGAGCTCGTCATAGTCCGGAAGATCGGCAATGGAGTTGAGCTGGAACCTTTTCAAAAATTCCTCGGTGGTCGAGTATAGAATGGGCTTTCCAATCGTGTCCTTTCTTCCGCACGGTTCTATCATTTTAAGGTTTAAAAGCGTGTGAATGGCGTAATCGCAGCTCGAGCCCCTTATGTCCTCGAGCTCGGACCTCGTCACAGGCTGTTTGTAAGCGATGAGAGCCGCACACTCCAAAATGGTCTTCGTGAACTCCTTTTCGATTATCGGCGTGATGACAGACGATATCTCATCCCTAAATTTGGGGTTGGAGGCGAACTGGAGTTTTCCGTTGAAAACGAGAAGCTGGATACCGCTTTCTTCGCCATACTTCTTTTTGAGTTCGTCTATCGCGACGTTTACAGCCTTCAAAGAGACATCAAGTTTTTCGACTATGTATTTGACGGGCAGCGGGTCGCCTGAGGCAAAAACCAATGCCTCAATCATATTGCTCAGTTTCATCACTAACCTCTGTAAGGTCCCATTCGGGGTTTAGTTTTATGGTGATTTCGGAAAATTCATCCTCCTGCTCAACCATTATGTACTGGAGTTTGAGCATCTCCAAAAGCGCCTGGAATGTCGTCACGACCTCGTTTTTAGAATAGCTGTCAAACAGTGAATCAAAGGACACCTCTCCCTTTTCAATGACACACGCGCGGATGTATCTGATTTTGTCGGGAACCGTGTAAATGTCCATGGGAATCTCTTTTTTTGAGTTTTCCTCTTCCCGTTTCATGGACTCATTTTTCAGCATGAGCCTCGCGAAAGCCCGCAAAAGTCCGTCCACCGTGAAATCCTTATAGACGATTTTGGGCGTGGCGTATTCCTTTTCCGGTGCCTTGTACGCGAAACCGAAAATCTCCGACTCTTTGAGCTTTTGAGCCTCTTCCTGAATGAGTTCAAGCTGACGCTGCTTGAGCTGGTCGATGAACGCCTTTTGCTCCTCGTCAATGGGAGTGACATAGTTTTCGTCGTACTCGGCGATTGACGGCACGAGGCTTTTTGATTTGAGGTATATTATCTGTGCCGCGATGGCAAGATACTCACTCTCCTTGTCCACATCTCTCCCGGATTTTGTCTTCATGAACTCGATATAGTCCAAAAACTGGTCGGTGACCTCAGACACGAATATGTCGTCAATGTTGATTTTGGCTGTGTTGATGAGATGCAAAAGAAGGTCCAGCGGTCCCTCAAAAACGTCGAGGACGGTATTGTAGTCGACATCAGACTCGAAAGCGGAAGACTCCCCTTCCGTATCCGTATCCGTTTCTGCTACTGTTTCTATTTCTTTTTCTTCGTTTTCTTCTGACATGAGACAAACTTAGATTGGAATAACTAGCCCCCAAAGAGCCATTATAGGGTATCCCACGTACCTTGTGGCGGCATATGACACATATCCCAAAATATTGGCGTATCCTACGGCGGGCACATAGGCTTCAATTATGTTGCATGCAAAGCACTCGATTATGAGCACCATGAATATTATCTGGCCGTATTTTTGTCCAAACTGTCTGAACTTGTTCCAAGGTTTCGTGCAGGCTTCGACGACAAGAAATCCGTCAAGAGGCACAATCGGCAAAAGATTTATGACGAAAAGATACATGTTCCTCGAATACATCATCCCGAAAAAAAGGTACAGGAAATCTCTTATGTATGACGGTGACATGTATTTGTAAACAACGGAAAATAAAAGGAAACTCAAAAGCCCCAGGATGTAGTTCATCACCATCCCGGCCACACCGTAGAAAAAGAGCCCTCTTCTGTAATGCCGGAAATTTGACGGATTTACCTCCATGGGTTTGCCCCAGCCGAATCCCACGAGCACCATCATGATGAAACCCACCACGTCGAGGTGTTTCATTGGGTTCAAAGTCACCCTACCGTAGGCCTTGGGCGTGTAATCACCGCACTTGTACGCGACATAGGCGTGTGCGAAATAATGCGGCACGAATACGCAGAGGGCGGCCAAAAAAGCGGCCAGAAGCCAAAATATCCAGTATACGACGCCGCTGCTTGTCATTTGTTTTTAATGCGCTGAGGGATTACGTCACCCCTCGTGAGATCGGAAAGCGTCTGCTTTTTTATTATCACGTCAGCCTTTCCTCCTGAAACGAGAATCGCTCCCGGGATGACGTTTCTGTTGTAATTCGACGCCATTGAATAGTTGTACGCGCCGGTGGAAAGCACGGCGAGAATGTCGCCACGTTCAACGTCGGGAAGGTAAACGTCCGCGGCTATCATGTCACCGCTCTCACAGCACTTTCCGGCGATGGTAACCTTCCTCGTCGCGGGAGCGTCTGCCTTTTCGGCGGCGAGGACAGTGTATCTCGACTCATAGAGAGCGTATCTCGGATTGTCTCCCATGCCGCCGTCCACGGCGACGTACCTTACATCCTCTGAGGCGTTTTTTATGGTGTTCACGGTGTAGAGAGTTATACCGGCTTCACCTACGATTGATCTTCCGGGTTCAATGACAAGACGCGGTTTTTTGAGACGCGCGGATTTGCATCCGGTTGTGACGGCGTCCGATATGGCCGCAACGAAGCCGTCATAATCTTCCGGCTTCATCTTGGGGTCGTCCCCCTCATAAAATATGCCGAAGCCTCCGCCGAGGTTCATGACTGCGGGAGTAAAGCCGCATTCTTTTTTGACGCTGGCGAAAAATTCAACCATTTTTTGCGCCGCGACGACGAAAGACTGCTTTTCAAAAATCTGACTCCCTATGTGGCAGTGGTATCCGCAAATTCTTAGGTTTTTAAATCCTAAAATTTCCTTTGTGAAGCCAAGCGCCCTGCCGTCCCATATTGGAAATCCGAACTTGCTGCCGTTCGTCGCGGTCTGGACATATTTATGTGTGTGTGCCTCCACGCCGGGATTGACGCGCACAAGGATATTCTGAACTCTTCCTTTTTCTTTCGCGAAGTCGTTTAGAATCTTCGCCTCTTCGGCGGAGTCCACGACCACATACCCCACGCGGAAGTCGACCGCCATTTTGAGCTCTTCGTCAGTCTTGCTGTTGCCGTGGAAGAAGACGTTTTTCATGGGGAAGCCCGCTTTTTTAGCGGTGAAAAGCTCGCCGCCAGATACAACGTCAACGCCAAGGCCTTCCGACTTAGCGATTGAGTACATGGAAAGGCAGGAAAACGCCTTAGACGCGTACAGAGGAAGACCGTTTCCGTAATGTCTTTCGATGGCCCCCTTGTAAGTTCTCATCATGAGCCTTATCTGGTCCTCGTCGAAAACATATAGAGGCGTGCCATACTCTCTCGCGAGATCCGCGGCCTTCATTCCGCCTATGTACAGTGCTCCGTCACCGCCCACGTTCATGGTGGGGCGATAGTTAAAATCTGTCATCACCAAACCGTCCTGATATTCTTCTGACATTTTATCAAAAATGCCCTCCCAAAGTCAAGGAAAAGGGCAAAAAATGTCAATATGTGGTTAAATCAGTCATGCTCCCTTCAACATCTTGTGAACGCGCCGGGCCTTTTCAGCCTCTGAATTGCTTTATGAGATCTTTCGCGTGAGTTCTCGCCGCCTCAGAATCTATTGAGCCTATGAGACGAACAATCTCACCTATCTTTTCTTCTTTCGAAAGTTTTTTAATTCTCGTCACGGTCTTGCCTCCGTCCTCGGTTTTGTATATGAGAAACTGCGTTTCGCTTGCTGCAGAGACCTGCGGAAGATGCGAAACCGCGAGAATTTGCGTGCTCTTTCCTATTTCAAGGAATTTTTCGGCAACCGTCGTGGCCGTTCGGCCGGATATTCCGGCGTCAATCTCGTCGAAGATGTACGTCGATATGTCTTTGGGACTTGTCCTTATCTGAGTTTTCAGCGCAAGCATGAACCTTGACATTTCGCCGCCCGAAATTACTTTCCCGAGTGGTTTCATGGGCTCTCCCTTGTTCGCCGAAAAGAGGAAAGTTATCCTGTCCGAACCGTTTTTGGAATTTAACGTCGCGCTTTTCTCGTCATACGGAGAAAATTCCACCTCCACCATAGCGTCGGGGATATTTAAAGTTTTAAGCTCCCCTTCCACCTTCTGACAGAAAATTTCCGCGCGCGTATGTCTTATGTGTGTGAGCTTTTTGCAAAGCGAATAGATTTCTTCGTTGAGAGCTTTGAGACGCGAAGTAAACTTTTGCATGAGGATGGCGCCCGAAGACAAAGTTTCCAGCCTTTTTGCGCTTTTTTTGAGATACTCAAGAGCGGCTTTTTCGCTGCCGCCGTATTTCGCGGTGACAAAGCGTATGACGGAGATTCTCTGTTCGACGCTCTCCGCCTCGTTTTCATCGTAATCGAATGCGTCCTGAGCGTCGCTTATCGCCGACGACAAATCATCCGCCTCTATACGCAAATTTTCCGCCCTTTCGGCTATCTCCCCGTAAACCTTAGAAAACGAAGATATCTGGGAGAGTTTTTTTACGCAAAGGTTGACGTTTTCCGACAAACCTCCGTCGCCGTCTATCGCCTCGCGGGCGTCTGTCAGCGCGCCCGCTATCCTTTCGGCGTTGTTGAGGATGTGCCTTCTTTCCAAAAGCCCGTCAAGCTCGCCTTCCTTCAAAGAGGCCTTTTCTATCTCCTCAATCTCAAAGGAGAGCATGTCGATTTCTCTCTCCCTTTTCTCGTCGTCGCCGCCGAGTGTCTCCATCTTTTTTTCAAGCTCTTTCTTTTCGTCTATTAATAATGATAATTCTTCTTTTATAGGCGCGGCTTCGTCCGCGCATAGGTCGTCTATGACTTTTAGCTGGTTACTCTCATCAAGGAGAAAAAAATGCTCACTTTGCCCGTGCACGTCGACAAGGTTCATGGTCACCGCTTTAAGCATCTGCGAGGTTACGGCGGTGCCGTTCATTTTTATGGAGCCTTTCCCGTCCTGTGAATATTTACGAGATATGACTATTGTCCCGTCACAGTCAATGTCGAAGCTTTTAAGTTTTTCTGCGGCGAAACTGTCCTCAGACACCGTGAACTCCGCAGAAACCTGGCATTCGCTTTCGCCGGAGCGTATCATGCTCCTGTCCGCCTTTGAACCCAGAACAAAATTTATGCAGTCTAAAATG
Source organism: Clostridia bacterium (assembly GCA_021203865.1). Classification (GTDB taxonomy): domain Bacteria; phylum Bacillota; class Clostridia; order Christensenellales; family Borkfalkiaceae; genus Coproplasma. The sequence continues at coordinate 29,082 of JAJQAJ010000068.1, read as the reverse complement.
ACCGACTTGCCGGAGCCGGTCTCGCCGGAGAGCACGTTGAGTCCCTCGCCGAACTCTATGTCAGCCCTGTCGATGAGGGCTATGTTTTTTATGTGCAGTCCGGATAACATTTCACATCATATACTCTCGCAGTATGTCCTGCACATACGGCGCGCGTTCATTGCTGTCGACTATTATGAGAAGAGTGTCGTCTCCCGCGACACAGCCTATTATGCCCTCAATGCAAAGCGAATCGACGAATGTTCCCGCCGTGGACCCGTTTCCCCGCATTGTTTTCACCACTATTATGTTGTTCGCTGACGTTATGGATTGTGTGCAGTTTTTGAAAAGATTCTGCATCTTGTCCGCCACCGGCTCTTCCTCCGGTTCAACATACGCGTATTTGTATTTTTTTGTGATTCCGTTGACTTTGTAAAGCCCAAGCTCTTTGATGTCGCGGGACACCGTGGCCTGCGTCACGTTGAAGTTCATTTTGTTGAGTCTGTCACAAAGCTCTTCCTGTGTCTCAATCTCGTATTTTGCGATGATGTCTAATATTGCCTGCTGTCTTGAAGATCTGTGCATAAAATCACTTGCTCCACTTGTTTAGTTTAAAAAGTAGGTTTTTGAAAAAGTCGCCGCCCTTAGGAGTGACGAATTTAACGCTCGCCTCCGCCTTGGTGACCGTAATCTTTCCGAAATTTTTTGAACTGTCCAGAATTTTTCCGTCGACCACAAGATTTATGACGGTGTGGGAATCCTCTCCGTAAAGGCAGAGCGTCGACTTGTCACTGTAAACCACAGGCCTTGAATGCAGAGAATGCGCGCATATCGGAGTTAAAATGAAAGCATCAATTCCCGGAGACAGAACCGACCCTCCCGCGGATAGCGAATAGCCCGTTGAACCCGTGGGCGTGCTGACTATAAGCCCGTCGGAGGCGAACCTGTCGACCACCGACCCGTCTATCTCAGCCGATATTTCTATCGTGTTGACAAATTCGTTGCCGCTAGTTGACCTCTGCATGACAAGGTCGTTGAGTGCGTAAAGAGTTTTGTCGCCGTAGGAAATTTTAAGCATGCTCCGCTCCGCGAGATTGAAGCTCCCTTCAACCAGCATGCCGAGAGCATCTTCCAGGCTGTCCCTTTCAAATTCTGCCAAAAAACCCATGTGCCCGTAGTTCACACCCATGATGGGAATGCCTAAAATTCCGCACACTGAAGCGAGAGTCAGAATGGTTCCGTCCCCTCCAAGCACAATGAGAAAATTAAGCCCGGGAAGGTCTTTTTCATCCGAAACTATCCTGTACCCCGCGCCGTGGGATTTTAAAAATTCCATAATAAGATTTAAATAAAACTTATTATTGGAAATATAATTTTTGTTGTAGTAAATCCCGACTTCCATACATGAATATTATATGGGCTTTTATGCAATTATGCAATAGGTTTTGACATATTTTTTGAATAATTGTGAATAATGAATGAATACCGTGTATAAAATTAAAATTGTGAATGAGCTTTTAATGACGCGCGGCCGGGAATTTCCGGCCGCGAAAGATAATAGAATAAAGAGTTAAAAAAAGAATATGAAAATTAGATTATTTTCGCGAAATCTGTCCTTCACGCGATTTTTGCCAAAATCCTTTCAAGAGCGTACCTGCCGTGCTCATAGGTTAGTCCGCCTTGGAAATAAGCTATGTACGGCGGCTTCACCGGCCCGTCCGCGGAAAGCTCGACTGAAGCGCCCGAAACAAAAGTTCCCGCCGCCATGATTATGGGGTCATCGTATCCCGGCATGTCCCAGGGTTCACAGTCCGCGAATCCGTCCACCGGGGACGCGTGCTGAATTTCTCGAACGAACGAAAGCATCTTCTTCTCGTCGTTAAATTTTATAGCCCTCGTTATGTCATACGGCATTTTGTCAATTGACGGAAAGTTTTCATAGCCTAGCTTTGACATTGAAAGGCCTATCAGAAGACTTGTCTTCATGGCCTGTGACACGACGTGCGGAGAAAGAAAGAGTCCTTCATAAAACGTGCGGTAACCTTGCTCAAATGAACCTACTTCAAGACCTATGGAAGGCGCCGTGAGACGTTTTCCTATGAGGTTTATGTACTCTTTGTCGCCCACTATGTATCCGCCCGTGGGGGCAAGACCTCCGCCGGGATTTTTTATGAGTGACCCCACAGTGACGGATGCGCCCACGTCGGGAGGTTCGATTTTTTCAACGAATTCACCGTAGCAGTTGTCAACAAAAACGCAGCCTAAAAAACCTAATTCGCGGACGAACTTTATGAGCTCTCCGATTTCTTCAACCGAAAAGGCGTCGCGAAGCTCATACCCTCTCGACCTCTGGACATAAACCATTTTTACGTTTCGGTTAATTTTAACCTTTATTTTGTCAAGGTCAAACCAGCCGTTCAAAAGAGGTATCTCGGTAAATTTCACGCCGTAGTCTTCTAAGGTTCCGCCCCCTTTCCCTGAAATGACACCACGAAGTGTGTCATAGGGTCTTCCCGTGACGCAGAGAACCTCGTCGCCAGGACGAAGAACGCCGAAAAGCGCGACCGTAAGAGTGTGCGTGCCTGAAAGAAGATGCGGTGTCGCGATGCCCTCTTCCGCGCCGAACGCTCTCGCGAAAACTCTTCCGAGGGTGCTCCTCCCCTCGTCCCCGTAGCCGTAACCTGTGGAGCCGGAAAAATGCATCGCCGCGACGCGCTCCGAGGAAAAAGCCTCAATTACCTTGACCTGGTTGTGATAGGCGACGTCTTCAATTTCCATAAATCTTGGTGTAAGTTCTTTTTCACACTCGGTTAAAAGCTCATTCATTAAAAAGTTCCTCTACTTTCGCCGCGGAAGCTTCCCGTGGTTCAAGCCAGATTAGCCCCGGCAGTTTTTTGAAATAAGTTATCTGTCTTTTCGCAAACCGCCTCGTGTTTGTGGCGATTGCGTCACGCATGGTGGCAATGTCTTGGCCGGAGGCCAAACCTTCCACGACCTCTTTGTAACCTATGGCCTTCATGCTGAGGCAGTCGGCGTACCCTTTCCGCATGAGGGCTTTGACCTCACCCACGAGCCCGCCTATAATCATGTCGTCGACTCTTTTGTTTATGCGCGCGTACAATAAGTCCCTCGGGTAATTTATCGCCACAGCAGTGTAATCGTACATTTTTGTCGTGCCGTCTTGAATTTCCGATTTCTTTTTCCCGCTCAAATCGTATATTTCCAGCGCACGGATTATTCTTTTTGTGTCGTTGGGATGAAGTTTTTCCGCGCTTTCCGGGTCAACTTCCTGCAAAAGGGAATAAAGAAAGTCACTGCCTTTTTCATCTCTGAGCTTTTCGTATCTCGCACGAAGGTTTTCATCCTTTGGGACATCCCCGTAGCTGAAATCAAAAAGGAGCGATTTTATGTAAAACCCCGTGCCGCCGCATATGACAGGCACCTTACCCTCATCCAGAAGACCGTCTATTATTGGCTTCGCGAGTCTTCGGTAGTCAGACACGGAAAACTCGTCTTTGGGTTCGACGACATCCATGAGGTAGTGTTTGACTCCCCCCATCTCTTCAGCTCCGGGCTTCGCCGTGCCGATGTCAAGGCCCCTGTACACAAGCTGCGAGTCGGCCGAGATGACGGCGCTTTGAAATCTTTTTGCGCATTCGACGGCGAGCGCGGTTTTCCCGGAGGCCGTGGGACCGCATATCACAAGGACCTTTCTCATACGACGCGCTTAAACATCTTTTCCAGCTGTGTCTTCGTGAGCTTCACGCAAATGGGCCTGCCGTGCGGGCATTTGAGACCCATATCGCCTTTCAGGAGACTGAAGAGATTTTCAATTTCCGCGTCAGTCAGTATATTTCCGCCCTTTATCGCATGTTTGCAGGCCGTCATGGCTATTTTGTCGCGGAGAATGTCAGTCAGCGTCACGTTTTTGAGCTCACCCATTCCGGAGAGAAGCTCATCAAAAAAACATTTGAGGTCAATGCTCTGAAGGTCCTGCGGCACCTCGTAGACCCTGAACGCGCTGTCACCGAAAAGTTCGACCGAAAAGCCCATGTCGGAGAGAAGAGGCAACTTTTCTGAGAGAAATTGACTCTCACCCGGCGTCACGTTGAAGACATACGGCACGAGCATGCACTGGCGCGTGATTGTTCTTTTTGCAATTTTTTCCGAGTACTCGTCAAAGAGCAGTCTTTCATGCGCGGCATGCTGGTCAATGAGGAAAGCTTCGTCCCCCACTTCAAATATAAGGAATGTGTTGAAAAGCGCGCCGACATATTTTCTCGTGTCCAATATGAAGCTTCTCTGCTCTTCTCTTTCCCGCGTGTCAATCTCGTCAGAAATTTCGTCTTTACCCTCGGAAGATAAATAATTCTCATCGTTAGGATATGACGGGGGCGGAGATTTGTACAGGAGGTTAGACGCACCCTCCTCAGGTTTGGATGTTTTGCCTTCCCTAAACACGGGTATCTCAGTTTTATTTTCATAAATTTCCGTGAATTTTTTCTCGGAAAGCTCGGCTTTTCCGCCAAACACGGCGGGAAGGGGAGAATCTTTGTACGTGGATTTAACAGCCGGGCTTCTTTTTGTGTCAACAACGAAATCCGCGGCGGCGGTCGTGCCGTCCAGAATGGATGAAACTATCTTGTAGACGGTTGAAAATATGAGGTTGGTGTCGACAAACCTGACATCAGACTTGTTCGGATGGACGTTGACGTCGACAAAATCCGCCGGGACATCGACAAAGAGCACATAGAACGGGTACTGGCGTTTCATGGCGTAGTACTGGTACGCGCAGGACATGGCCGTCGAGATGCAGGAGTTGTTCACCCACCTTCCGTTGAGATAGACGCTCTCATATGTTTTGTTTGGCTTGAAATAGTTTTGTGAGCCTATGTAGCCGCGCACCCTGATGTTGTTTTTTTCGGCGTTTATGTTGAAACAGTTCGACACGGTGTCGGCCCCGTACACACCCGCCACGGCTTCTTCAAGGCCCTCCCCATATGAGGTTAATTTTAACCTGCCGTCAACAATGTAACAGAATGACACGTCGGGATTTCCTAAAATGAACCTCGTAACCATAGCCGTGACGTCAGCCTCTTCCTTTTTGTCGGCGCGAAGAAATCTCGCCCTCACGGGAGTGTTATAAAAAAGCGACTTGACGGTGACGCTCGTGCCTTTTTTGGCAGCGCACGGGGAAACCATTCCGATGTTTTGTCCTTCCGCGGTTATGGAATAACCTTCATCGTTTTTTACGGCCGAAACTATTTCGGTCACGGACACCGAAGCGATTGAGGGAAGTGCCTCTCCTCTGAAACCTAGCGTGGTGATTAAGTCAAGGTCCGACGCCGAAGAAATCTTGCTCGTGGCGTGCGGCAAAAAAGCCTTGGGAAGGTCGTCCTTTTCAATCCCGGACCCGTTGTCAGAAACCATGATACGCGTTTTTCCGGCGTTATCTATGCATATTTCTATCTCAGTGGCCCCGGCGTCAAGGCTGTTTTCGACAAGCTCTTTTACAACACTGTACGGACCGTCGACCACCTCGCCCGCCGCTATTCTGTTGTAAACTTCCGTGCCTAAAACGTTAATCTTACCCATTTTTCACCTTCTCACAAAGATCTGTAAGCACCATGAAAGCCTGCATAGGGGATAGAGAGTTTAAGTCAAGCTCGGAAAGTATCTTTTCGACTTCGCTTTTTTCATCACTTTTCCCCGCTTCCGGCGAAATGTCCGCGGCGCTTATTTTTTTGCCGCCCTTCTCAATGGTCTTTAAAAGCTCTTTCGCTTTCTCTGTCACCTCTTTCGGGACTCCGGCGAACGCCGCGACTTCTATGCCGAAACTTCTATTCGCCGCTCCGCGCATGATTTTACGGAGGAAGACTATCTCGCCGTTTATCTCCCTCACGCTGATTTTATAGTTTTTCACGCCCGGAAGAATGCTTTCAAGGTCTGTGAGTTCATGATAGTGCGTGGCGAAGAGAGTCTTCGCGCCTATGTTTTTCGTGATGTGTTCTATGACCGCCCAGGCTATCGCGAGTCCGTCATACGTGCTCGTCCCCCTTCCCACTTCGTCAAGGATGAGAAGCGAGTTTTTCGTGGCGTTTTTAATTATCGACGCGACTTCTATCATCTCCACCATGAAAGTGCTCTGGTCCATGATGAGATTGTCGCTCGCTCCGACCCTCGTGAAAATCTTGTCGGTCAAAGGTATGCTCGCTTTCGACGCGGGGACGAAACAGCCGATGTGGGCCATTATTGTTATCACGGCTATCTGGCGCATGTATGTGCTCTTTCCGGCCATGTTGGGACCCGTGAGAATAATTGTCCTGTTCTCGTCTCCGTCCAAAAGAGCGTCGTTCGGGATGAATTTCTCTTTTGAAAGTGCCTCCACGACGGGATGGCGGCCGTCCTTTATTATTAGAGGTTCGCCCGCGACTTTGATTTCAGGACGCACATATTTGGAGTTTTTGGAAACCTCTGCGAACGCGCAAATGAGATCAAGAAGGGATATTGCCTCTGAAATTTCTTTGAACGCTGAAATTTTCTCGGAAAGCAAGCTTAGAATTTTGTCAAAAATCTCGCATTCAAGCTTCACCTGCCTTTCTTCGGCGTAAAGAATCTTGTCTTCAATGTCTTTGAGCTCAGGGATTATGAACCTCTCGGCGCCGGTTAAAGTCTGACGCCTCACGTATCTTTCCGGCACTTTGTCCAGAAATGAATTCGTGATCTCGATGTAATATCCGAAAATTTTGTTGTACCCGACTTTTAAAGTCTTTATGCCGGTTTTTTCTCTTTCAGTGTTTTCAAGGTCCGTCAAGATCTTCGTGCTGTTTTTCTTCATGCCGCGAAGCTCGTCAAGCTCGGCGGAATACCCCTCGCGGACAAACCCCCCGTCCTTCGTCGCGGCCGGTGTGTTCTCGTCGACTATCGCTTTGGATATGAGTTTGACAACGTCCGACATGTCGCGAAGAGAGTTAGAGATGTCTTTCAGAATTTTTGCGTCAAACCCGGAAATCTGGAATTTAATGTTGGGCACGACGGTGAGTGACACGGAAAGAGCCACCATGTCGCGTGGATTTAAGTTTCCGTTGGATATTTTTCCCGTGAGCCTTTCTATGTCCTTTATCTGCCGAAGAAGCTCGGAAAGAGACATTCTCACGACGGAAGAGGAATACAGCGCTTCAACGCCGTCAAGACGATAATTTATCTCACTTTCACTTTGCAGTGGGTTTAATATGGAGGAATAGAGAAGCCTCGCACCCATCGCGGTTTTGGTTTTATCCAGAAGCCAAAGAAGCGAACCGTATTTTTTTTCTTCCGAGAGCGACCTCACAAGCTCAAGATTTCTAACCGCGGTCTCGCTTATCGACATGTGAGAAGTTTCGGAGATATATTTGAGGTCGTTCATGTGCGAAAGAGCCCGCATCTGTGTCTTGGAAAGATACGCGACGAGAGCGCCGGACGCCGACAGCGCCTCGGATTTCCCGTTCACGGCGTACGCGTCCAAAGTCTTCACACCGAACTGACGAAAAAGCGCCTCCCTAGCGGAAGTTTCATAGAAGCTCAAATCCGGCTCCAAAGCGACTTTGGGAAGGTATCCCCTTTGAAACTCGAAAATTCGCGCTGATGCCTCCGCCATCTCCTGGTTTCCTATTATCTCCTTCACCGAGAGTTTTTGGAGACATGATAAAAGCTCAGCCATGGCTTCATCACCGAAAAAGTCGCGGCAGTAAAATTCACCCGTTGTAATGTCCGCCCAGGCGAGGCCTATGGAGTCCCCTTTTTTGTAAACTGATGAAAGGAAACTGTTCAGACCCTCTTCAAGCTGTCCCTCCTCTGTGACCGTGCCGGCCGTGATAACTCTCACTACCCCGCGCTTCACTATTCCCTTCGCCGTGGCGGGATCCTCGAGCTGCTCACATATCGCCACTTTCCCGCCAGCGTCAATGATTTTTGAAACATAACTGTCCACGGCGTGAAAAGGTACCCCGCACATCGGCGCGCGATCTTCCAGGCCGCAGTCTTTGCCGGTAAGGACAAGCCCCAATATCTCGGAAGCTTTTACGGCGTCGTCGAAAAAGAGCTCGTAAAAATCACCGAGCCTGTAAAAAAGGAAGCAGTCTTTGTAGTCTTCCTTCACGGTGAGATAGTGCTGCATCATCGGCGAGATTGCCATCAGACTTTTTCCCCCATGAGCGACACTCCGTTCGCGCGGTTAATTTTAACCGTGACGAAATTGCCGATTTCGTTTTTGTCGCTCTCAAAATATCCCATTCTTCCCTTTTCGTCTCTGCCAAAATAGAGTTCTCTCTTGTCGTCTCTGTCCTCTACGAGAATCTCAGTTTCCTTTCCGACGTATTCTTCCGATATCTTCCTCGTCTTGTCGTTCACGAGTGAGACGAGCTCCATGATGCGCTCCTTTTTGACATCCTCCGGAATCTGGTTCTCCATTTTCGCGGCCGGGGTCCCGTTTCTAGGAGAATAGACGAAAGTGAACGCGGAATGGTAACCTACCTCCCTCACAAGCGATAGGGTGTCTTTAAAATCTTCGTCCGTCTCCCCTGGGAAACCCACGATGATGTCCGTCGACACGGCGCAGTCGGGAATGTTTTTTTTCAAAATATCAATTTTTCTTAAATAGTCGGACCTCGTGTAATGCCTGTTCATTGCCTTCAAAATTCTGTCGGACCCGCTCTGGACGGGAAGATGAATGGCGTTACAGATTTTGTCACTCCCAGCCATGGCGCGGGCTATATCCTCTGAAAAATCTTTCGGATGCGAGGTCATGAAGCGCAAACGGAACTTTCCTTCCATCGCGCCTATCTTTTCTAAAAGCGCGGAAAACGGAATGTCATCGGAGCCGTTGTTGTATGAGTTGACGTTCTGGCCCAAAAGCGTTATCTCTTTGTATCCTTCTTTTAAAAGGCTTTCGCATTCAGAAAGAATGTTCTCACTTTTCCGGGACCGCTCCCTGCCTTTGACGAAAGGCACTATGCAGTACGTGCAGAAATTGTTGCATCCGAAGGTTATGTTCACCCACGCGTTTGGATAGCTTGACCTTAAAGGCTCGCCTTCATATATGACGCCCGTGTCGGACTCAATCCTTATTATCGATTTTTTGTAACCGTCGTGTTTTTGGAGTATGTAGTCTTTGAGCTTTTCGAGGTTGTGCGTCCCGAAAACTATGTCGACGAACGGGAATTTTTTGTGCACGGTCTCCGCCATGCCGTCCTGCTGGGTGAGGCATCCTCCCGCGGCTATGATGAGACCCTTTTTCTTCTCTTTGAGCTTTTTCAAAGCCCCTAAATTTCCGAAGAAATGGTTCTCGGCGTTTTCCCTGATGCAGCATGTGTTGAAAACTATTATGTCTGCGTCTTCAATGCTGTAAGTTTCACTATATCCCAGCTCCGAGAGCATCCCCGCTATTCTTTCCGAGTCGTGTACGTTCATCTGACAGCCGTACGTGACTATATGGTAAAATCTTTCCATCAGTTGTTGTTAATGAATTCTATCATCGCGCTTTCGCAGTTTTCAATCTCTGTCTCCAGCGATTTTTAAAGGTTCCATCCCGACTCAAGGCAGAGTCCTGACGCGGCGTTTTAAGAATATTAAAACACTGGTGCCTAAAAGTTTTCTGTAAGCATCCTCACTTGATACAGAGAATTAGTTCATCAGAAACTTTGTCACCACTATGACTGAATAAGATATGGTGAGTTGAGTTTCATCGTGTGTCAGCATAAAATTCTCGGTCAATCTTCCTATATCTCAATTACGAAGTTAGCGGCTTCCCACCTGAAAAAAAGTTTCGCCAACCAAAGTTTTTTCGACTTTCAAAGTTCTTAGCATGGTCATTTTTGTCTCGTCACATTCCATATCGCCAAACAGACCGCAATCAAATGTCCTGATGCTAATCTATGTGATGTCATCCGCTGTGTGACCGATAACCATGTCATAATCGCTTTGGCACACCCAGGGAATGTCGGCATGGAAGAACAAAATCGAGCCTTTCATGTCAGCCTCACTTTTTGCTCAAAATTCCGCCTTTCCGATACTTCCGACTCAGCAAACGCACAGCCCTCCCCACTAGTAAAAGACGGTCGTCTTGCAGCTTTATTCGAAGCGCCCAAAAATCTCTCGAAAAAAAGAGCACAGTTTATTTTATACCCCCTATGACCCTCT
>JAJQAJ010000068.1:0-18827 GCA_021203865.1 Clostridia bacterium | reverse complement strand
GTAGGTTAAAAAATATGGGTCTGTAGGTTAAAAAATATGGGTCTGTAGGTTAAAAAATATGGGTCTGTAGGTTAAAATCAAAGGTGTGAATTTTTAAGATGCGCTATGACAGACTAAATGTCCGCTCCTTTTTCAAGGTCGAGAAAAATCTTCGCCGTAATCAGCGTGTCGTTCAAGGCCCTATGGTGAGAATTGTCTCCTCCGAATGTATATCCGAGTCGTCTGCCGACAGTCGGAAGCTTATAATTTTCAAGACCGGGAAGAACTTTGTGCGCGAGATCTATCGTATCAATCATGTCGAAATTTTCTGAAAATCCGAGCTCCGCCCAATAACGCCTTAAAAACCTTATGTCAAAACGCTTTAAGTTGTGTCCCACGAGGCACGCGCCGAAGCAGAATTTGTAAAAATCCGGCATGACCTTTTCATAAGTAGGTGAAAAAAGTACCATTCTGTTGCTTATTCCCGTAAGATTGGTGATGCTACCAGGTATCGGTCTTTCCGGGTTAATTAGCGACGAAAACGTTTCGACGATGTTGCCTTCAACTATTTTGCAGGCGCCTATCTCTATTATGCTGTCCGCGGGACCGGAATCTGACGCGCGGCAGCCCGTGGTTTCAAGGTCTAAGACAACGAACACTTTGTCTTTCAAAAAATCGGGGGGAGGATTATTCTCCGCGAATATTTTTTCGCCGTCATAAGCTTTGGGGGTGACACACCCATAAGATTTCGGAAGCTGTCTTTCACTCATAATCAAAACTCTATTTTCTCGACATCACTTATAGCCTCTTCCACGAGTGCGTCAACGTCGAGCTTTTTTTCTTCTCTTAAAACGTCCAAAAGCGCCGGGTGAATGACCGGGTGCCTCGGAAGAAAAACCGTGCAGCAGTCCTCGTAAGGTTCTATGGATATGTCATACGTTTCCATCTCCTTCGCAAGGTCTATTATTTCGTTTTTGTCAAATCCTACAAGCGGCCTCAGAATCTGAAGGCTGGTCGCGTCGCCCGTTGAGGTCATGCCCTCTATCGTCTGGGATGCGACTTGGCCCAAACTTTCGCCGGTTATGAGACACTGCGCGCCGCACCATTGCGATAATTTTTCTCCGATTCTCACCATGAACCTTCTCAAAAGTGCGACCATGTAGTCCCCGTCACATTTTTTGTGTATCTCTTCCTGTATTTTTGTCACCTTGACAATGTAAAGAGTAAGACCGGAAGTATATGGGGAAAGCTTTTTGGCAAGTCTTATAACTTTGTCTTTGGCCTGCAAATTGGTGTACGGATAGCTGTGAAAATGAACGCAGTTCACTTTCATTCCGCGCTTTGCTATCATCTTCCCCGCGACGGGACTGTCTATGCCGCCTGACAAAAGTAAAAGTCCTTTCCCGGTGGTTCCCACCGGCATGCCGCCCGGACCTTTGATAAATTTTCCGAATACGAGCGAAGTGACGCTGTCGCGAACGTCAATGTTGATGAGGAAATCGGGATTATGCACGTCCACGCGAAGATTGTGTCGCATATCTAAGATTTTGGCGCCAATTTCCGCCGATATCTCCATGGATGTCAAGGGATATTTCTTGTCGGCTCTATGCGTCATGACTTTGAAAGAACCTTCGTCTTCGCAAACCAAAAGCGCGGCGGAAAAAATGTCATCCATGTCAGAGCTTACTTTGAAAGCGACGGAGAGTGTGTGTACGCCGAAAACTTTTTCAAGTCGCGACAAAATCTCATCGACATCCTCCTCGGCGTAGTCTTCGACAAGGTACCTCCCCTCCTGTTTTTCCCAGGTATAAGAAAGGCCTCTCAGAGCGGAAACCATGTTCTCTTCAAAAGTTCTCTCGAAGAAGCCGCGGTTGTTGCCTTTTAAAAATATTTCGCTGTATCTTATGATGACGCAAGTTTTCATTTCATCATTTCCAGTCTGAATTTGACTGTCTCGTTAAGAATTTTCGCGCACTTTTCTATCTCTTCTGACGTGGTCTCGGGAGAGAGACTTATTCTCAATATACCGTCGGCCTCGGCCTCAGACACACCCTGCGCGAGAATTACTCTCGAATACCTCTTTTTCTCATTTGACGAGCACGCCGAACCGGAGCCTATGAGAAGTCCTTTGTCAGAGACCTCGTGAAGGATTGTCTCGCCGCGGACGCCCGGAGCGGACACACACAAAACATAAGGCGAGCGGCGCTCCATGTCCCTTTCTCCTATGATTTTGAAAAAAGAAGGGTCCAGAAGAGAACACAGAAGCTCAAACATATCAGTGGCTCTTTTGTAATTTTCTGAGATTTCGGAATATCTTTTCAGCGCGGCGAACTCGAACATCTTTATGCCGAAGACGTTTTCGGTGCCCGAGCGCATGCCTTTTTCCTGTCCGCCCCCGTATATGTAGGGTTTAATTGAAATTTTCTTTCTCTTTATGAGAGCTCCGGTGCCTTTAAGAGCCCCGATTTTGTGCGCCGATATCGTGTACATGTCGACGCATTTTCCTAACCTATAAGGTATTTTCCCGAACGCCTGCACGCCGTCGGAATGGAAGAGCGCGGCTGGGTTTTTGTCTTTCACGAGCGCCGAAATTCCATCTATGTCGTTCAAAGCCCCGGTTTCATTGTTGACATGCATGCAGGACACAATCGACGTCTTTTCGTCAACAAGAGAAAGGAGATTATCAACGTTCACCGTGCCGTCTTTTAAAAGTGGAGCTATCCTCACGTCAACTCCACGCTGTTTAAGCTCTAAAGCCGCGTTGTACACGGCGGGGTGCTCTCCAATTGTGGTGACTACATTACCCCTTTTCGCGCCGCAAAAGAGTGCCTGGTTGTCTGCTTCCGTGCCGCAGGACGTAAAAATAAGCTCGAACTCCTCCGCTCTCGCCACACATGAGAGAATGTTTTCTCTTGACTTATCTATCTCCCGTCTTATGTCATACCCCTCCCCGTACATCGAGGAGGGATTGTAAAACTTGTCACCAAGATAGATTTTAGCTTTTTCGAGACATCCGGCGTCCGGCCTTGTCGTGGCGGCGTTGTCAAGATAAATTTTCGTCATAGTTCGAGAGTTCCGCTGTAAGAAAGCTTGACGGGCCCGTCCAGCTCCACCGAGTCGTCATCGCCGTACTTCACGAAAAGGTCGCCTCCCGGGAGTTTTACGGTGACAATCTCATTTTTTTGACAAAGCCCCTTTATGACCGGCGCGACTGTCGCAGCCGCCGCTCCTGTGCCGCACGCGTTCACCTCGCCGTTTATCCTGTCCCAGACCCTCGTCCTAACGGTGAGCCCGTTCACCACCCTCACGCATTCCAATAACGTGTCGGGCGAAAAACCCGGAAGCTTGGAAAGCTTTCTGTACATTCCCTCAAGGTCCATCTCATCGACTTTGTCGGAGAAAACGACATAATGCGGATATCCTATCTCCATCTGCATGGTGACATAGGATTTTCCTTCATAGTCGAACGTGAACTCTTTCACGCTCAAAGGATCGAGTTTTCCAAGCTCCACGAGAACCGAGCTCGCCACGTTGTTGAAAGAATTTATGTGAAGAGTTCTGACTCCAGATGAGGTCTCTATCTTCATTGTTTCCCTGTCGACAATTTTTTTGTCAAAAAGGAATTTCGCGACGCATCTCACGGCGTTCGCGGAGGCTCCGCCCTCACTTCCGTCACGATTGTACGTGCACATTTTTGCGTCCGCGATACTCGATTCCTCAATGAGCACAATTCCGTCGCCGCCTATCGCATAGTGCCTGTCGGAGATGGTTATGGCGAGCGATTCAGGGCAGGTGATTATCCCGCACATGTTGTTGAACACAACGTAGTCGTTGCCGCAGCTGTGCATCTTCGTGAAGTTGAATTTAAGTCTTTCCGTCCTCAAATTGTTGATGTCGACGAGCTCCGTGTTGAACTCATTGTACCTTCCGGCGATGCAGTCGGCGAGGGCGTTGGTCGTGTCAAGTGATGTGAGAACGGTTATTCCCAAAAGAATGGCGTGATGGTGAAGCGAAATATAGTTGGTTATCGATTCGACGTCGGTCTTTCCGGTGTAGACGATGTAGTCTATCTTCCCCTCGTCCATGAGCCTGAATATCTCTTCGTTCGTCGAAAGTCTCGGTACGTCCTGACATTCGAGTCCCAAAGACCTTATGACATTCGCCGTGCCTTTCGTGGCGTAGAATTTAAGTCCTAGGTCGGCGAATTTTTTGACAATGTTGACAATCTCGAACTTGTCCTGGTCATTGACGGTGAAATAGATGCCGGTCTCCTTCGTCGGCTGGTTCATGTTGAAACCAGCGGAAACGAGTCCTTTGAAGAGAGCCTCCTCAATGGTCTTTCCGATCCCCAGAACTTCGCCCGTGGACTTCATTTCGGGGCCCAGCTGGGAGTTGACGTCGTTGAGCTTTTCAAAAGAGAAGACAGGAACTTTTACGGCGACATACGGCGAATTGGGATAAAGACCCGTGCCATAGCCCAATTTTTTGAGTTTTTGTCCCGCCATTATCTTTGTCGCGAGGTCGACCATGGGCACACCCGTGACCTTGGAAATGTATGGAATAGTCCTTGACGCTCTAGGATTGACCTCTATGACGTAGAGTTCGCTGTGGTAGATTAAAAACTGTATGTTGATAAGTCCCTTTGTCTTCAAAGAGAGTGTGAGCTCTATCGCGACTTCGACTACGCGCTTCAAATTGGCGTCGGAGAGGTTGTACGGCGGATAGACGGCAATGGAATCCCCGCTGTGAACGCCGGCGCGCTCTATGTGCTGCATTATGCCGGGTATGAGAACGTCATCGCCATCGGATATGGCGTCGACTTCAAGCTCCGTGCCCATTATGTACTTGTCGCAAAGGACAGGGTTTTCTATCTTCTGGGACAAGATGACGTCCATGTACCGCTCTATGTCATTTCTCGTAAATGCGATGGTCATGTTCTGGCCGCCAATGACATAGGAAGGCCTCAAAAGCACGGGGTATTCAAGCGTCTCCGCTGCCTCAATGGCCTCCTCCTTTGTCATGACCGTGAGTCCCTTCGGCCTCGTTATCGAGAATCTTTCAAGGAGTTTGTCAAACCTCTCCCTGTCCTCGGCGAGGTCCACGCTGTCCGCGGGCGTGCCCATTATCCTCACGCCGACTTTATTGAGGTATCCGCAAAGCTTAATGGCCGTCTGACCGCCGAACGTCACGACGGCGCCGTATGGTTTTTCGACGTCTATGACGTTTTGAACGTCTTCCGGGGTGAGCGCTTCAAAATATAGCCTGTCCGCCGTGTCAAAGTCCGTGGAGACGGTTTCCGGGTTGTTGTTTATTATGACTACCTCATAGCCAAGCTTTTTGAGCGCCCAGACACAGTGCACGGAAGAATAATCGAACTCTATGCCCTGGCCTATGCGGATAGGCCCCGAGCCTATGACTATTATCCGTTTCTTCTTGCTGAGTTTTACGAATCCCGCTGCCTCGTCATGGTCCTTTTCGTCATAAGTCGAATAGAAATACGGCGTCTGCGCCGAAAACTCCGCGCCGCAGGTGTCGACCATTTTGAAAACCGCGCTCCTGTGCGAAGGGATCTTCTCCCCAGACAATTTTTCAATCTCCGCGTCCGGGTAACCGAGTTTTTTTCCGCGAAGATACTGCTCTTTGGTAAGTTTTTTCCCGGAAATTTCCGCCTCGAACTGGCAAAGGTTCAGAAGTTTGAAAAGGAACCACTCGTCTATCATCGTGATTTCGTGGATTTTCCCGACAGACACGCCGCGCTTTAAAGCCTCGAAAACCACGAAAAGCCTTTCGTCCGTGAGCTCATGAAGTTTTTCCTCTATCTCAGCGTCCGTGCATTCTTTAAGCTTTGGCATGTTGAGAGTGCCGAGATTTATTTCAGCGCCCCTCACGGCCTTCATTATGGCCATCTCAAAGCTCGTGCCTATCGCCATGACCTCGCCCGTGGCCTTCATCCGGGAGCCCAGATTGTGACCGGCGTAGAGAAATTTGTCGAACGGCCATTTGGGAAGCTTGACCACGACATAGTCGAGCGTAGGCTCGAAGCACGCGAAAGTTTTTCCGGTGACGTCATTTCTTATCTCGTCAAGCGTATAGCCAAGCGCAATCTTGGCTGCGACTTTGGCGATTGGGTAGCCTGTGGCCTTTGAAGCGAGAGCGGACGAACGCGAAACCCTGGGGTTGACCTCAATGACGGAATATTCAAACGACTCGGGATTCAGCGCGAACTGGATGTTGCAGCCGCCCTCAATTTTGAGCTCGGTTATGATGTCAAGCGAGGCGGTCCTCAGCATCTGGTATTCCTTGTCGGAAAGCGTCACCGCGGGAGCTATGACGATGGAGTCGCCCGTGTGTATGCCCACGGGGTCGAAGTTTTCCATTGAGCAGACCGTGAGAACGTTCCCCGCGCCGTCGCGAAGCACCTCGAACTCTATTTCCTTCCACCCGCCTATGTACTTTTCTATGAGAACCTGCGTTATGGGTGAGAGCATGAGCCCGTTGTGGGCGATTAAGCGAAGCTCTTCCTCGCTTCTCGCGACCCCGCCGCCGGCGCCGCCCAGAGTGTACGCGGGTCTGACGATGACGGGATATCCGCCTATCCTTTCAGCGACTTCCACGCATCCGTCGACCGTCGTCGCTATGTCTGAGGGCACGACTGGCTGGTGGATTTTTTCCATCGTCTCTTTGAAAAGTTCCCTGTCCTCGGCGCGGTCTATGGAGTCTAGGTTGACGCCAATGAGTTTCACACCCTGCTCATCCAGAAAACCGCTCTTCGCGAGCTTGCAGCCGAGTGTGAGACCCGTCTGTCCGCCGAGGGAAGCGAGCACGCTATCCGGGCGCTCCTTTAAAATTATTCTTTTGAGAGTGTCCTCCGTGAGGGGTTCGAGATAAATCTCGTCAGCGAGCGCCTCATCGGTCATTATCGTCGCGGGATTGGAATTGCAAAGCACAACGTTTACTCCGGCGTCCTTCATGACCCTGCAAGCCTGCGTTCCGGCGTAGTCGAATTCGGCCGCCTGGCCTATGACGATGGGACCCGATCCTATGACAAGAACTTTCTTTATGTCTTCACGCTTAGGCATTGTATTTCCCCTCTCTGATGTTTTTTATGAACTTGTCGAAAAGGAACGACGTGTCGCGCGGACCGCCGCAGGCCTCGGGATGAAACTGCACAGTGTAGGCGTTGATGTCGGGATACTCAAATCCCTCGCACGTGCCGTCGTTGGCGTTGACGTAGCTTAACTTTCCCGATTTGACGGAGTCGGATATAACCTCGTAGCCGTGATTTTGAGAGGATATGTAAACTCTTCCCGTGGAAAGGTTTTTGACCGGCTGGTTCACACCTCTGTGTCCGTATTTCATCTTCTTTGTCGACCCGCCCATCGCGAGAGCGAAAAGCTGGTGGCCCAAACATATTCCGAACACGGGAAGCTTTCCCGCGAGCTTTCTTATGTTCTCTATGACTTCTTTGTTGTCCTCGGGATCCCCGGGCCCGTTCGCGAGCATGAGTCCCTGCGGGTTCAAAGCCAAAATGTCCTCAGCGGAGTAATTGTACGGCACCCTCATGCAGCGGCAGCCGCGCGCGACAAGCTCCCTTATAATGTTGTCCTTCGCACCGCAGTCCATGACAACAACCCTAAGTCCGTTTTCATCCCCGTATCTTTTGACCTCGCGGCAGGAAACCGCCTCGACCGCGCCCTTTATCCTGTATGATGATATTTTTTCCGTGTCGGGTCTGGGCGACGAGGATATGGCCGCGTTCATGACGCCGCTTTCCCTCACGATTTTGGTAAGCTCCCTCGTGTCGACATCATATACGCCCACGACGCCGTTTTCTCTGAGATATTCGTCAATCGTCTTCTCGCACCTGAAATTGGAAGGATTGTCGCACTTTTCTCTGACGATATACGCGGAAACCCACGGTTTTTCGCTCTCCTCGTCGGGAGTTTTTCCGTAATTTCCTATGAGCGGGAAAGTCTGGGTGACTATCTGCCCGAAGTAGCTGGGATCTGTCAAGGTTTCAACGTATCCCATCATCCCCGTGGCGAAGACCAGCTCGCCCACGACATCGCCGTCCGCACCGAACCTTCTTCCCTCGAACTGTTTGCCGTTTTGTAGAGTTATGTAAACTTTGTCGTCTTTCATCTTAATCCTATTTTTTCATCAAAGTGACCATGACGGCCTTCTGAACGTGCAGTCTGTTTTCCGCTTCCTCAAAAATTTCTCCGGCGTGACCCTCAAAAACCTCCTCGGTTATCTCTTCGCCCCTGTGCGCGGGAAGGCAGTGCTGCACCATGGCGTCGCTATTCGCGTGTGACATAGCCTCGGCGTTGACCTGGTATTTCGAGAAAGCCCTGTAACGCTCCTCTCTCTCTTTTTCCATTCCCATGGACGCCCAGACGTCAGTGTACACAACGTCGGCACCCTCAATGGCCTCATTGACGTTCTCGGTTATGAGAACGTTTCCGTTTTCCTTCGCCCAGGCCGTGAGCTTTTCGTCGGGAAGATAGTTTTTGGGACAGGCTATCGCGAAATCCATTCCCACTTTGACGCAGCCGGCCATGAGGCTGTTTGCCATGTTGTTGCCGTCGCCTATGAACGCGAGTTTAAGACCTTTGAAACTACCCTTAATCTCCCTTATCGTCATGAGGTCGGCGAGAACCTGGCAGGGATGCGCGTAGTCCGTGAGCCCGTTTATGACGGGGATGGAACCGTACTTCGCGAGGTCTTCGACCTCTTTTTGCTCGAACGTCCTTATCATTATGCAGTCGAGGTATCTCGAAAGCACCCTCGCCGTGTCCTGCACGGGCTCGCCCCTTCCAATCTGCAGGTCGTTGCTGGAAAGGAAAAGACCGTAGCCGCCGAGCTCGTAAATGCCGGCTTCAAAGGAAACTCTCGTCCTCGTGGAGGACTTCTGGAAAATCATGCCAAGCTTTTTTCCCTTAAGGTATTCCTTCTGAATGTTGTTTTTGCGCTCATATTTGAGCTGGTCGGCAAGGTTGAGGATGGAAAGGATTTCCTTCTCCGTGAGATCTTGCAGCTTCAAAAGATGTTCCATTATTCGATTACCTCTTTTAATATTTTACAAACTTCACTGATTTCTTTCTCGCTTATGGTGAGAGGCGGCAAAAGTCTCACCTTGCCTTTCGCCGTGAGAACCAGAAGTCCTTTTTCAAGACATTTTTCGG
Source organism: Clostridia bacterium (assembly GCA_021203865.1). Taxonomy (GTDB): domain Bacteria; phylum Bacillota; class Clostridia; order Christensenellales; family Borkfalkiaceae; genus Coproplasma. Next base: position 9,663 of record JAJQAJ010000068.1, on the reverse strand, counting down.
CGACATCGGAAGGCGCCATGTCGGAAAGCTTCAGCCCTATTATGAGGCCTTCACCCGAGACGGCCTCAACTCCCTTTATGCCGGAAAGTTCGGCTCTGAAAAGCTCGCCTTTTTTTTGAACCGACAAAAGGAATTCGTCGTCGAGACGCTCTATGACGGTGCACGCGCCGGCGCAGGCCGCGGCGTTTCCGCCGAATGTTGAACCGTGCGAGCCGGGAGTTAAAACGCTCCCGCATTTTTCAAACATCATGCAGGCGCCGAGAGGAAGTCCTCCCGCGAGCCCCTTCGCTGTCGTGACGATGTCGGGATGAAGGCCTTTGCCCATGTACGAGTAGAGATATCCCGTGCGGCCGTTCCCCGTCTGCACCTCGTCGATTATGAGAAGTATGTCATTTTGCCTGCAATAAGCGTCCAACCAGCCAAGAAAATCGTAAGAAAGGTCTATGACTCCGCCCTCGCACTGCACGGTCTCTATCATGACGGCGCATGTCTTTTCGTTGACATGGGCTTTTACCGAACTTTCACACGCGTCCGCGTGGACAAATCCTTCCGGAAAGGGTCCGAAATCTTCGTGGAACTCGTCCTGACCCGTCGCCGCGAGCGTGGCTATCGTCCGTCCGTGAAAGGAGTTTTTAAGGGTTATTATTTCATGTCTTCCCTTTATTTTGCCGTATTTTCTCGCGACTTTTATGGCACATTCGTTGGCCTCCGCGCCGCTGTTGCAGAAAAACACCTTGTCCGCTCCCGTCCTGTCGCAAAGAAGCTTCGCAAGCCGTATCTGGGGCTCGGAATAGTAGAGGTTGCATATGTGCTGGATTTTCCCGAGCTGCTCCGTGACAGCCTTCATCCAGACCTCGTCTTTCGCGCCGAAGACGTTCACCGCTATGCCCGATGAGCAGTCTATGTATTTTTTCCCGTCACTGTCCGTGACTACGGCCCCGCTGCCGTCTGACATCAGCATGTCGAAACGGCTGTACGTCCTCGCGATGCATTGTTTTTCAATTTTTTTTGCCGTGTCTTTGTCCATTACGTCACCGCGGTGTTATACACACATCACAAAAAGAAAGACTGATTTCCAAAACCAGTCAATTAAGAAACATCGTCCCGCTTCCCTCTTCGGAAAGTATCTCCACCAAAATTGAATGATAAACCCTGCCGTCCGTGATGAAGACTTTCTTCACGCCGCGGCGGATGGCTTCTTTGCAGCAGTCTATTTTGGGAATCATCCCGCCGGAGATGATGCCCTGCTTTATGAGGGCGGGGATGTCGGACACATACACTTTCTTAATGAGAGTGGTTTCGTCGTCTTTTTTTTCAAGAAGACCTTTAATATCCGACATGAGAATGAGACTTTCCGCCCCGAGCGCACCGGACAGAGCCGCGGCCGCCGTGTCGGCGTTTATGTTGTACGTGTTTCCCGCCTTGTCATACCCGACAGTGGAAACTACGGGTATGTAACCTTTGTCAAGAAGGTCAATGACAAGCTGCGGGTTTATTTTAGTTATCTTTCCGACGTATCCCAAAGCTTTGTTTTCCGGCTCGCAGCGGAGCATGTGTCCGTCTTGGCCGCAAATCCCGACGGCCTTGCCGCCGTTCCTTTCGATGAGGTCGACGAGCGACTTGTTGACCTTGCCGGCGAGAACCATCCTTACTACCTCCGCCGTTTCGGCGTCGGTGTACCTAAGCCCGCCTATGAACTTGCTCTCTATGTTCATCCTGCCGAGAACCTCGGTTATGTCGGGGCCTCCCCCATGCACCAAAACGACTTTTATGCCGAGCGTGCGCAAAACCACGAGGTCTTTCATGACGGCTGATTTGAGGTCATCGTCGACCATGGCGTTTCCGCCGTATTTGACGACGAGAATTTTGTTGAAATATTTCTTTATGTACGGCATCGCCTCGACGAGGAACTCCGCCTGTTCGACTTTATCCATTTATCTCACGTCCTATAGTCACCGTTTATCTTAACGTAGTCATATGTGAGATCGCATCCCCACGCCTCGGCCTTTTCTCTGCCGATGTTAAGATTTACGCATATGGTTATCTCTTTTTCCGAGAGTATCTCTTTCGCTTTGTCTTCCGAAAAATCGACCCCGCATCCCCCGTCGCAGACCGCGACATAACCTTTATTTGACCGGAATCCGACATCTACCATCGACGGCTCGAATCTGTCATCCGAATATCCCATTGCGCAGAGCACCCTTCCCCAGTTCGCGTCCGCGCCGAACATGGCGGCTTTGACAAGTGAGGACTTGATGACGGACCTTGCGATTGTTCTCGCCTGTTTCACGCTGAAAGCACCCGTGACTTCGCAAGTCACAAGTTTCGTCGCGCCTTCGCCGTCAGAAGCTAGCATCTTGGAAAGTTTGACGGTGACGACATTGAGCGCCTTGCAAAACAAATTGAAATAGTTTGTGTCTTCGCATATCGTCTCGTTTCCCGCGAGACCGCTCGCAAGAAGAAGGCATGTGTCGTTCGTTGACTGGTCGCCGTCCACGGATACCATGTTGAAAGAACTTTTCACGTCCGAGGAAAGAGCTTTTTGAAGCATCTCGGAAGAAATGCTGACGTCTGTCGTCAAAAATATGAGATTCGTGGCCATGTTGGGACAGACCATCCCGACACCCTTCGCGATGCCGCCTATGCGGCACACTTTACCCATAAGTTCAAATTCGACGGCATACTCCTTTGGATGCGTGTCGGTGGTCATTATGGCCTCAGCGGCGTCAGCGCTTCCATCGCGGCTAAGAGAGGAATAAAGCTTGTCCATCGAGTTTTCAATGGGAGTTATGTCAAGCCTCTGGCCTATGACGCCTGTCGAAGCGACAAGAACCTCTTCGGGAGGAAGGCCGCAAACTTCCGACACGAGACCGCACATCCTGTTGGCGACCATTATGCCGTCTTTGTTGCACGTGTTGGCGTTTCCGCTGTTACATATTATCGCGGAAGCCGTACCGTGTTTGACGTGCTCCCTGCAAACGACAACCGGCGCGCCCTGAACGATGTTCTGAGTGAAAACACCGGCGACGGAACAAGGGACGTCAGACATTATGAGACAGAGGTCTTTTTTAGTCCTGTTCCTGCGTATCCCGGAATAAACGCCGCCGGCCCTGAAACCCGTGGCCGCGCAGACGCCGCCCTTTATTTCATTGTAAGTAAATTTTGTCATTGTCGAAAAGGGGACTCCTAAATGAGATAAGCCGTCTCGTCAAGTCCGAACATGACATTCATGTTCTCACACGCCGCTCCCGACGCGCCTTTTCCGAGATTGTCGAAGACGGACGCTATGAAAATTCTGTCATCCGATCCGGACACGTATATTTTGAGCCTGTTCGTGCCGGAGAGCTCGTTCGCCGCGATAAAGTCGGGAATTTCATATTTTTCGGCGACCTCAATCAATTTATGTCTCGCGTAGTACTCGGAAAAATATTTCCTGATGTCATCTACGCCGTAATTTTTTTTCATAAGTCTCGACTGCAAAGGTACGGTCACGCACATGCCGCAGTAGAAATCGCATATCACCGGCATGAACACCGGAGCGTGACTTAGACCGCACTCACGAACGATCTCGGGGATGTGTTTATGTGACTGCAGATGTGAGTAATGCCTCGGCGAATCAAGTTCCCTGTCCCTATTATCGTCTTCATACACAGCAATTGTCTTTTTTCCCGCCCCGCTGTAACCTGAAAGCGACGTTATGACAAACGGATAATCAGACGCCACCACGCCGCCTCTCACGAGCGGCGCCGCGATAGATATGACTCCCGTGGCGTGGCATCCGGGGTTTGAAACCCTGTCAGACGCTCTTATCTCTTCCCCTCTTTCGTCGGTAAGCTCGGGAAATCCGTACACCCATCCGGGCGATGTTCTGTGCGCCGTTGAAGCGTCTATGATTTTCGCGCCGCGCCTTTTTGTCATTTCCGCGGCTTTTTTAGCCTCCTCGTCGGGAAGACAAAGAAAACTCACGTCAGCGCGGTTCAAAAGCTCGCGTCTCGCGTTCTCATCCTTTCTCAAATCATCAGGAAGCGTAAGAATCCTGACATCGGGACGCGCGGAGAGCATGTCGAAGATTTTTAGGCCCGTAGTCCCTTCTTTTCCGTCGATGAAAGCCTCAATCATTTCTTGCCGTGCTTTTCGTCCATCATGGCCTTGACCTTTATGGGCAAGCCGAAAAGATTTATGAATCCCGCCGAATCGGACTGGTCGTACGCGTCATCTTCACCGAACGTAGCGATATCCTCGCTGTACAGACTGTACGGCGACGAAATGCCCGCGCTGAATATGTTGCCTTTGTAAATTCTGAGCTTGACGTCCCCCGTGACGTTTTCCTGCGTCTTGTCGACAAACGCGTCGAGTGCTTCTCTAAGCGGCGTGAACCACTGCCCGTCGTAGACCATCTCACCGTATTTTATGGCGATTATCTGCTTGTAATGCTGCGTCGCCTTGTCAAGGCAAATGGACTCCAAAAGTTCATGCGCGGCGTATAGGATGGTTCCTCCCGGTGTCTCGTACACGCCCCGGGATTTCATGCCGACGAGCCTGTTTTCGACAAGGTCACAAAGCCCCACGCCGTTTTCTCCGCCTATCCGGTTGAGTTTTTCTATGAGAGACACAGAGTCCGTCTTTTTGCCGTCTATCGCGACGGGTATGCCCTTATCGAATGATATGGTGACATAAGTCGATTTGTCGGGTGCCTTCCAAGGCGTCACGCCGAGCTCCAGAATATCGTCGTATTTGGGCTCGTTCGCGGGATCTTCAAGGTCAAGACCCTCATGGGAAAGATGCCAAAGGTTCTTGTCTTTTGAGTAATTCGTCTCCCTGTTTATTTTGAGGGGAATGTCATGTGCCTCAGCGTAAGCAATCTCTTCCTCTCTGCTCTTTATGGACCACGTGCGCCAGGGCGCGATTATGGTCATGTCGGGAGCGAACGCCTTTATGGAAAGCTCGAACCTCACCTGGTCGTTTCCCTTTCCCGTGCAGCCGTGGCATATGGCGTCGGCACCCTCTTTTTTGGCTATTTCGACGAGCCTCTTTGCTATGACGGGACGGGCGAAGGACGTGCCCAAAAGATACTTGTTCTCATAGACCGCCCCGGCCTTCATCGTGGGATAGATGTAGTCCTCGACAAACTCCTTCCTAAGGTCTTCGACATAGAGTTTGGAGGCTCCGGTCTTCAAGGCTTTTTCCTCCAGTCCGTCAAGTTCGGTGGTCTGCCCGACGTCTCCCGAAACCGCCACAACTTCGCAGTTGTCATAGTTTTCTTTGAGCCAGGGAATGATGATTGAGGTGTCAAGACCGCCCGAATAAGCCAAAACGACCTTCTTTATTTTCTTTTCCATAACCGTCCTCTTTACATGAATTTCGCGGGGCGATCACGCCCCTTTCAGCCGGGAAAATTATAACGTAACAACGCCCTGATAGTCAAGGAATTACAAATTGAAAATTGTCTTGCGGGGCCCGGTGCCGAGCCCGATAAACCGAGGCTTATGGGTAGAGCCGAAGGAGAAAATCGTATTCATGCGCCATCTTTTCCCGCTCTTTGTAGTCGGGCATGACGCTACCAACCAACGTCCAGAACCTTTTTGAATGGTTCATCTCGAAGAGGTGACAAAGTTCATGAACGATGACGTACTCCTGCTGACTTCTCGGAATCATGAGAAGCTTGTAGTTTAAGGTTATAACGCCCGAGGAGTCGCAGCAACCCCACCGCGACTTGTACGATTTGATCTCAACCCTCGAGGGTTTTACGCCCATTTGTCCCGCGATGCGGCGGGTGAGTTTGACAAGATCGCCTCCGTAATTTTTCACGAAAAGCGGCATTATGGCGCTTGGCGCGTTGTAGTACACGACACCGTCTGCGATTTTGGACCCGTAGGATTTGACGAGGTCGAACTTCTCGCCAAAAACGAGAATCTTTTTATATTCGACTATGTCACTGAGTTTTTCGAGTTCTCCCTCAATTTGTGAAAAATGTTCAAAAATCCAGTCCGATTTTCTCTCGACAAATTCCTCTATGGTCTTTTGGGAAGTTCCCGCGGGGGCTCGGACGAGCACCGTCGCATCATGGTTAATTTTAACCGACAGCGAGTTTCGATCGGAATACGTGACCTCGTACGGCACTTCCCTGCCGCCGAGCGCAAGCGTGCCTTTCAAAAAATCATTTTTCTTTTTTGCTTCCTCGCCGCCGACCCCGGAATCATATAATCTGCCCATGTTGGTCATGATCAAGGACATGTGCCTTCTCAGAACATCGTGCACGGTTTTTGCGGACGTGCCGTATGGCGCCTTGACGGTTATCGACCTGTCGGGATTAAGCTTTATGGCGATGGTCTTCCTCGACGAATACACCGTTGAATATGGCCAGCCGAAGAAACGATTATTCATGAAAACGACACCTTCATCTGCGCGCGTATGTCGCCTCCCACACGCACCTCGACAAGGGAATACCCGTCGAAATCTTCTCGGAAGACGCGCATTTCGTCTCCTTCTTTGCACTGTCCGGCGTATGTTATCTGGAAACTTTTGAATGGCCTTCCGACAATCTCATCAGCCGTGAAAGCATCAAAAAGGTAGTCGGCGTACTTCGTGTTGTTGACGTGAAAATAATGATCAAGATCCGAATAAAGCACCCTTCTCGAATACACCTCGCGGCCCGCTTTTATCGCCGGTATCTTCCACGGAGGAGGCGTAAGACACGTGAAATCGTTGAATTTGATGTCAAGGCCCAACTCCGGGTTTTCATAGACCCTGGCGGTCGGAAGAATTTTGAAAGACTTTAGCTCCACAAGACACCACCTCCCCACGGCGGTGCCTATCTTTTCCTCCCCGGAATAAATTTCATAATCACGAAAAAGCTGAACGGGCCTCGGAGGCTCGGGCCAGGTGAGAACACGGAGCTTTTCGGAAAGGTCTATGGGCCTTTCTAGTTCGACGTACCAGTTCGCGAGTATGAACCCGTATCCGAGCTTCGTGACAACTTCATATCCAAACCCCAGTTCATCCGCGGAAGTCGACGCGCCCTCGTTCAAAATGGCGAGAAGTCCTATGGGTTTGAGCTTATCCCTGACGTCGACGTCAGTGTATCTGACATCGTAAGATCTTTCATGTCTGTAAACAAAATTCCTCGTGTCCATGTCTTTTTCCCTTTTTCTAAAATTCTATCACTGGAGGGACCGAATGTCCATTTAATCACCCGCCGCGAGGAAATTATTTTCAAATATGCCTGGCAAAGTACTACCATATTTTGACATAAAATTTGACATCATTATACATGTTGTGTTAAAATTAAAAAAGGAGGTGCAAAATGCCTGACAATGAAAATGATGACATAGACGCCGAAAAAACCGAAGAGGAAGAATCTTACGAAAACCCCATCGAGGGACAGATTCAGTTCAGCGTCGTAAATGACGGCGATAAGCCGAACAAGAGCACGATAAGCTCCGATCTCATCCGCGGACACATCAACACCATCATCCTCCGTACCCTCGACGAAAGGGACAAATACGGATATGAGATAATGGACGAGATCCAGAAAAAAAGCCTCGGCCAGTATGAGCTCAAACAGCCCACTCTTTACAGCGCGCTAAAGCGCCTTGAAAAACAGGGCTACATCACGGCGTACTGGAAAACCGACGAAGTTTCCCTCGGCGGACGAAGGAAATACTTCACCCTGACCGAACTCGGACGCGAATTCACGGACATAAACCGCAAAGAATGGGAATATACGAGAACGGTCATAGACACACTGATATCCGACAAGCCATTCGATTTTTCCGAGCCCGCTCCCGGCAAAGTGGATTTTTCCGTGCTCAAAAAAGCCACAACCCGTCTTCCAAACCTTTCCTCAAATTATGGCGGCGATGAAGAAGATTACGCCGATGCGGAAAGCTCGGCATATGAAACTGATAACGAGGATACAGCGGAAAGCGAGCCGGAAGATGAATCTTACGAAAATACTGATGATTTCGCCGAACCCGTAAGCGCCGCCGAAGACTCCGAAGAGAAATCGCAAGAGGAAGATAAGCTCGAAAATAAATTGGAGACTTCCGATAACGCCCCCGAGATGACGGCCGAAAGCACAGAAGACGTTTCAGAAGACATTTCAGAAGATGTTTCAGAAGATGTTTCAGAAGACGAAGAAGAGGAAACGGCTGAAAACTATGGCGAAGACATACCGGAAGATATAGATTCGAAAAAAGAGGATGATGATAATTTAAATTCTTCCGAAGACGAGCATCCAAAAGAGGAACAAATGACCTTCGCGGAAGAAAATTCCCCCGAACCCGCCGCGCCTTCCGGCATTTCCGCGGACGAGCTCAAAAACTGGATAAAGTCCGCGATAAACGACGTCTTGGGAGAATATGTCAGGGATGATGAAAACGAAACCGACTCGGAGGTTGACGGTGAGATAACGGACATCTCCTCAGGTGTTAGTGATGACAGCGGCAAGCTTGATTTCGACATGTCGCTTTTCGATGCTCCGAATGAGCTGGAAGATGAGCCCCCCTCTCCCGTTTATGAGAACGAGCCAAATGAAGAATACTACGAGCCCCAGCAGCTTGACATATCCGACATCATAAGAGATGTCGTGCGAGAGGTTCTCGTCCAGGAAGGAGGACTTACGCAGCAACCTATGTACCCTCCTGAAAGCGCCACCTCTCAGGGATATTTCAGTCCCCAGCCCTCTTATGAAGGCTTCGGCGGACCGCCCGAATACGCGGAAACGGTGAACGAAGTCTATCCGGAAGCTCAGCCGGAAGAAAGCCCGCTCTTTACCAGCCGGGCGGCAAATCTTTATGATGATGAAGCTGAGAGGAAAAAAGAGGCCGAGGCCGAAAAGGCGAGAGAACAGGTTCACGAGAACTTCGTGAATTTCGTGAGTCAGAAACCCGCACCTCCCAAAGAGGACATCAATCCCGCGGCCGCGGACATCGACACGGAAGATTTGATGTACAGCAGCCAGAGTGAAGCCGAAAGAAACTATACCGACATAATCTACGGAATGTACGCGCAGACGGTGAACTATCCTCAAACTAAGCCTGAGGCCGCGCAGCCGCAGTCTCAGCCCCCGCAGCCGCAGCAGCGTCAAAGACCCGCGACATACATCACCAAAAAGGCGGACGACGACGGGCTCAAAGTTTACACTGCAGAAGAACAGGCGACTTCCGCATATAAACACTCCGGCCCCTACAACGTCGGCATGACAGTTTTCAAGGCGTCACTCATACCCGCGCTTTACATCGTCATAATAGCAGTGATGGGCTACATATTCCATGACAGCCTCGGCATAGGATACGTTTACCCTTCCGTCTATCTTATAATTGGCATGGTGCTTCTCATTGTGTGCGCGTCATTTGCGCTCGCGGGATACAGACGCGACGCCGTGAGGCCGATAACACACGGATACATAGGAATTACGATAGTGCTCACCGTGATAGCCATCCTCTTCATATGTATCCTGTCGCTCGCAATTGACACCGATTATCAATCAACGGCGAGCGTGGTGGTGAAGATGGTTCTTCCCTCCCTCGCGACCTTGGCGGCTCCGATTTACGTGATAGGTTATTACCTCATGTCGTGCAGCAGAAAAATCGAAAGCTGAAAAAAACTACTTTTAAAGGCGCGGCTTTAAGCCGCGCCTTTCATAATGCAACCTTCAATTTT
>JAJQAJ010000095.1 GCA_021203865.1 Clostridia bacterium | reverse complement strand
CCCAAATCAAAGACAAAAGATATTACAAGAACTTTTACGAATACAAAGGGGATGTACTGCTTCTCGGCATCGTGTACGATTCGAAGACGAAAAAACACGTCGTCAAAAAAGAAATTATCTCGGTAGACAACTCAAAACTTCTCTGATAACATCCCGGCTGCACATTTCGGGATTTAGTAGCTTTTGCGTTGTTCATGCAGCGATGATCGACGGTTTGTTCGTCCTCTTCTTTACGGCAACATAAAATTGTAATTTTTTTGATTTCGCGAGAAAGTTTCAATTTCAGATATCTTGAACGACGCGTTCAACTTTGTGTCTTCTGATTGAATTTGATTCGTCGTTTTTGACCTATTTTGTCAATCCGGCCTGGTGCCTCACTGATATGTTTTGCGTCATTTTCGTTTGTTCCCATAAATCCTTCAACCAAAATTCTTTGAAGATTTGATTTGTCAGCCTTTGGTGTTTTTCGGGCCGTAACCGATTATTTATTTGGGAAACCCATCGCTTTTTTGCGTGGCGACGCGGTTTTTTTATTTTCTCTCCATTCCTCATATAGGTTGACTTTGAGGACCTTTTTACACTACAATATCTTGTAAAAAGAAAGAGCTTTTGACGGGGTTTTAGACTATATATGGATGACGACAAAAACAATAAAAACGGCGGAAAAAAAGACAGAATCAGCTACTCTGATTTTGTCGATTTGCTGTTGGGAAGTGTTGTTTTTTCTGACAATTCCAGTGAATACAGCGAAGAAGCCGAATACGTCGATGATGGCGCTGAGAAAGAAGAATACGCTGAGGAAGATGAATTTGAGGGCGATGAGTTTGACGATTACGACGACGAGGATGAAGACGACGATTATGGTCCGTTTGGCGACATCTTCGGATTTAGAAGGGAGCAGACGACAAAGAATAGTGCGCCTCAGAAACAGACCTGGTGGGAGCGCCTTGAAGAGGAAAGAAGGGAAAGAGAACGCAAGGCTGAAGAAGCCAAACTCAAAAAACAGCAGGAAAAGGAAGAGAGAGAGCGAATAAAGAGGGAAAAGTGGGAGGCGCACGTAAACGAGGTCACGTGCATGGACATGCCCCTGACGTATGTCAACCCATATTCTCACGACTTTCGCGCATACGGTGTGCACGCTGAGAGCGCCGATGACGGCCTAATTTTATCCATATCAAATTTGGGGAGGGTTGATATAGAGTACATCTCGGAAATAACCGGGCTTGATTTTAAAGAAATTTTGTCCTCGCTCAAAGGCCAGATTTTTCAAAACCCGGAAAAGTGGGATGAATGCTTCTATAAGGCATGGGAGAGCGCTGACGAGTATCTCACCGGGAATCTCCAGACAAAGCTTGACGCCGCTCTCGCTGCTGACGATAAGTACCTCGGATATTTTTCTTCGAATGTAGAGGCTTTGAAACGCGTCATGCCGCCGAAAGTGCCTGCTGCGGACATTTATGTGACGCTGGGTTCTCCTTGGGTTCCTTCCGACGTCATACAGGACTTCCTGTATTATCTTTTTGACAAGAAATACCCAGTATCCAGGGACCCGTACACCGGGACGTGGGAGATATCTTATTACACATATTTCTATTCTGACGCGAGGCTTTTCGAGACTTACGGCACGAAGAGGCTGAACGCTCTCGAAATCATAGAACTCACTCTCAATATGAAAAATCCCACGGTGTACAACGAGGTCTACAACAAGGAGAGAGGGACATACACACAGATAATAAACAAGGACGAAACCGTCCAGGCGCTTGACAGGCAGAAACTTCTCATTGACACCTTCAGAAGATGGGTGTGGGAGGATGGCACCAGGCGCGCGCGTCTTGAAGACATTTACAACAGAAAATACTGCGCCATAAGAAAAAGGACTTTTGACGGCAGTCTTCTGCATTTCCCTGGGATGTCCTCTGACGTGTCCTTGTACGATTACCAGAAATGCGCGGTGTCACGTATACTTTACAGCCCCAACACGCTTTTGGCTCACGAAGTCGGCGCCGGGAAGACATTCATAATGGTCGCCGCGGGCATGGAACTTCGCCGCATGGGACTTTCCGAAAAGAACATGTATGTCGTGCCCAACAACATCGTCGCGCAGTGGGCCGACATTTTCAAAAAAATCTATCCGCTCGCGGACATACTCGTCATCTCCTCAAAGGATTTTACGCCCAAAACCCGGGATAACACTCTTCTCAAAATGCGGGACGAGGACCATGACGCCATAATAATCCCGTACAGCTGTTTTGAAAGGATACCGGTTTCCGTGAAGTTCCAAAAAGAACAGCTGGATGAGCAGCTTGACAAGATTTCTTCGGTTCCCGCCACTGTCGCGTCATCTAAACTTAGAAGGAGGCAGACCGCCCTCACCAAAAAGAGAGACAAACTCGCCGGGCAAAAAGACGACAAAAAAACGATTTATTTTGACGGCCTCGGCGTGACCAGGCTTTTTGTTGACGAGGCTCACAACTATAAGAATCTAGCCGTCGACACAAACATAGACGGCGTTTTGGGCATAAGCACCCTGGGCTCGGCGAAATGTACGGACATGCTCAACAAGGTTAGACTCGTGCAGAAGAAAAACGGCGGCGGAGGAGTTGTCCTTGCGACCGGCACGCCGCTCACAAACTCTGTTGTTGAAACCTTCGTCATGCAGACTTACCTTCAGCCCGATGAACTGGAGTACGGCCTCACTCAGAATTTTGACAGCTGGGCGGGGATGTTCGGCGAAAAGGTGACGGAGTTTGAGGTCGACGTCGACACGTCCGGTTACAGGCTCGCGACAAGGTTTTCGCGTTTTCACAACCTTCCTGAGCTCACCTCTGAGCTCGCCCTCATAGCCGATTTCCACAGTCCGGAAACTTCCGACGGGGTGCCCGTCACTGACGGATACACGGACGTTCTCATACCAAAGACGAAGGAGTTCGCCGATTTTCTTAAATTAATTTCTGTCCGAGCGGACAACGTGAGAAACAAGAGAGTTGACAGAAAAGTGGACAACATGCTTCTTATAACGACGGACGGAAGACTTGCGGCTCTTGATCTGAGACTCAAGGTACCGGCCTCTCCCGAGACGGAGGACTGCAAAGTCAGAAGATGCGCCGAGCGGGTCTTTGAAATATACAAAAATTATTCGTTCATGAGAGGCACTCAGCTCGTCTTCTGCGACACATCCACACCAAAGGAAAAGTTCAACATTTATGATGAACTCAAAAGAATTCTGCTGTCGTTCGGCGTTCCGGCATCTGAGATAGCCTACATACACGACGCGCAGACGGATGAAGTGAGGCTGAAGCTTTTTGAGAAGGTGAGACGCGGTGATGTGAGAATTCTCATAGGCTCGACGTTTAAAATGGGACTCGGCATGAACGTGCAGGACAGACTCGTCGCCATACACCACACCGACATTCCGTGGCGGCCCGCCGACATGGTTCAGAGGGAGGGCCGAATTCTTCGTCCCGGCAACATGAACGAAAAGGTCTTCATATTCAGATACATCACGGAAGGCAGTTTTGATGCGTATTCCTGGCAGATTCTTGAATCCAAGCAAAGATTCATAAGTGAAATTCTATCGGGCTCCTACGGTGCGAGATCCGGTGAGGACATAAAGGATTCAGTTTTGAACTACGCCGAGGTCAAGGCTCTTGCCGTCGGCAATCCGCTCATAAAGAAACGTGTCGAAAAGGCAAACGAGCTCGCCACGTATCTCACGCTCAAAAGGAAGTATGAGGAGAATAGGGCGGACCTTACACAAGAGCTTTCCGAACTTCCCGAACAGATAGCGGCTGACAAACTCAGAATAGAAAATTGCGAGGCCGACATAAACATGTACGCTGGCGTCATGAAGGAGTTTGATGGGCTCGACGAATGGAAAGCGGAGAGACAGAAGCTCGCCGCTGAGAGAAAGGCGAAGAGGGTGGCTGAGGCCGCGGCCGAAAAAGACAAAACAGAGGGCGATGTTTCCATTGAGGCTGACGCCAAGAGCCCGGAAGAAAATAAGACTGCCATGGATGAGCTTCTCGCTGCGTCCCCGGATGTTTCTGATGCCACGCAAAGCTCCGATGAGGAGGAGGTATCCGCTGAATTACTCGAAATCGAAGAGAAGGGTTTGTCTCCCGAAGAGAAAGCCCGAAACAAGAAATTCATAGCGCTTGACAACAAGGTTATCGCCGAGCACAGAGAAGCGAGAGGAAAGATTTCCGAAAAGATTTTTGAAACCAACTTCCATTACAAAGAGGAAAGCGTGTGCTCATACAGAGGGTTTGAGATAGTCATCCCCGCCGGCATGGAAAACACCAAACCTTATGTTTGGCTGAAAGGTGCGGGGAAGTACTACGTCGAGCTTGGAGTCAAGCAGATGGGTTACATGACGAGGATTGACAACTTCCTCGACACGCTTGACGCCGTTCTCAAAAACTACTACCAAAGATATGACGAAAAGACGAAGAAAAAAAGCTCCATTGAGTTTGAACTCTCCAACGTCAAAAACTACGACAGGACCATCGCCGCGTTGAAGGAGGAACTTGACGACATCGACAGACAGCTTGGCCTTGACGAAGAGGAATGAAAGAGCAATAAAAAAGGCACCCCACGGGGTGCTCGTTTTTTTATCCGGTTTAGCGCTGCGTGTTGGTGGTTTCTTTTCTTATGACGTCGTGCGCCCCGCCCTCCAGAATGCTTGTCGCGGAGACAAGAGTAAGTTTAGCCTTGTTTCTGAATTCTTCAAGCGTGAGCGCGCCGCAGTTGCACATTGTTGACTTTATTTTGCTGACCGTTTTTTCAACGTTGTCTTTGAGTGAGCCGGCGTAGGGCACATAGCTGTCCACGCCCTCTTCAAAGGAGAGCTTCTGATCTCCACCGAGATCGTATCTTTGCCAGTTTCTCGCCCTGTTGCTTCCCTCACCCCAGTATTCTTTGACGTACGTGCCGTTCAAAAGAACTTTTGCGGAGGGCGATTCGTCAAATCTCGCGAAATACCTTCCGAGCATGGCGAAGTCCGCGCCCATGGCGAGAGCCAAAATGAGGTGGTGGTCGAAGGCTATTCCTCCGTCCGAACATACCGGGATATACACGCCGTGTTTTTTGTAGTATTCGTCTCTCGCTTTGCACACTTCTATGAGCGCCGTCGCCTGGCCTCTTCCTATCGCCTTTGTTTCCCTGGTTATGCATATGGACCCGCCGCCGATGCCGACTTTGATGAAGTCCGCTCCCGCGTCGGCGAGGAATTCAAAGCCCTCTTTATCTACGACGTTTCCGGCTCCGACTCTTACGCTGTCGCCGTATTTGGCGCGTATGAAGTCAATTGTTCTCTTCTGCCATTCGGAAAAGCCCTCGGATGAGTCTATGCAGAGGACGTCCGCACCCGCTTCCAAAAGCGCGGGAACCCTCTTTTCATAGTCCCTCGTGTTTATGCCGGCTCCCACGACGTATCTTTTCTGTTCGTCCAGCGTTTCGTCGGGGTTTTCCTTGTGCTGTTCGTAGTCTTTGCGGAAGACGAAGTACGCCAGCCTGCCGTCCTTCGTGACTATGGGAAGGGCGTTTAGTTTGTTGTCCCAGATGATGTCGTTCGCTTCGGAAAGCGTTATGCCCTCTTTGGCCGTTATGAGATTTTTGAGAGGTGTCATGAAGGTCTCAACCTTAGAGTCAAGGGGAAGCCTGCTCACCCGATAGTCTCGGCTTGTGACGAGCCCTAAAAGTTTGCCGTCGTCGCTGCCGTTGTCCGTTACGGCCACGGTCGTGTGTCCTGTGGTTTCTTTAAGTTTTAGGATGTCCGAAAGGGTGGCGTCGGGACGGATGTTACAGTCGGATGGCACAAATCCGGCCTTGTACGCTTTGACGCTCGCCACCATCGCCGCCTCGTTCTCAATGGTCTGGGAACCGTATATGAAAGAAACACCCCCGGATCTTGCCAAAGCGACTGCGAGCCTGTCGTCGGACACGGACTGCATGATGGCGGAAACCATCGGTGTTTTCATGATTATGGACGGTGTCTCGCCTTTTTTGAATTTCACGAGAGGCGTGTCAAGTTTGACGTTTTTGGGCACGCAGTCGGCTGATGAATACCCGGGAATGAGGAGGTATTCGTTGAAGGTGTGTGAAGGTTCATCGATAAAAGTTGCCATAAATTGACCTCTCTTTGAAACATTGATTTATTTTAGACATTTTGATTTGAAGATGTCAAGCATAAGAAGAGCTTTAAGCGAAAATACACAAGATATGGGGAATATTTCCCGTATTTTCAATTGTTTGACCCAACATGTGCGGTATCCGCCGTAAATTCGCGCTGAACGTTTTGATTGATTTTTTCCGCGGGATTATGTAAACTGAAAACATTAACTAAAACATGTGGAGCGAAAATGTACAAAATTGCAAGAAAAAAGATTTTGAACCCAACAGTCACCCTCATGGACATAGTGGCGCCGCTTGTGGCGAAAAAAGCCCTTGCCGGACAGTTCATAATTTTGAGGGTTGACGAAAACGGTGAGAGAATTCCTCTGACCGTCGCGGGTTTTGACAGGTCCGAAGGCACCGTGAGGATAATATTCCAGATTGTCGGCGCGACAACAATGATGCTTAACCAGAAAAACGAAGGTGACTTTATAGCCGATTTTGTCGGGCCTTTGGGGAGGCCTACCGAGGTTGAGGGGCTAAAAAACGTCCTCGTCGTCGGCGGGGGCGTCGGATGCGCGATTGCGCTGCCCGTGGCGCAAAGACTTAGCGAGCTTGGCGCGCGCGTCACGAACGTCATAGGATTCAGAACCAGGGACCTTTTATTTTTGGAAGACGAGTTCAAAGCCGCGTCGGACAAGCTCACCGTCATGACGGATGACGGCTCGTACGGCGCCAAGGGGCTTGTGACTGACGCTGTGAGGTCGGAAATTGAGGCCGGCGCGAATTTTGACCGCGTGATAGCGATAGGACCTCTCGTCATGATGAAGTATGTCGTCGCTGTGACGAAGGAGTTTGGCGTTCCCACATTGTGCTCAATGAACCCCATAATGATAGACGGCACAGGCATGTGCGGCTGCTGCCGCCTAACCGTAGGTGGTGTGACGAAGTTTGCCTGCGTCGACGGGCCAGATTTTGACGGGTTTGAAATCGACTTTGACGAGGCTATGGCGAGAGCCACAATGTACGCACCCTTTGAAAAAAGAGAACGCGAAAAGGCATGCAATCTTTTGAAGGGGGTGATATAGATGCCCATGGACCCTAAGAAACATGAGATGCCGCTTCAGGACGCGTCCAAAAGAGCGAAAAACTTCGGTGAAGTTGCGCTGGGATACACGGAAAATGTCGCCGTGGCCGAAGCGAAGAGGTGCCTTTGCTGCAAAAACCGGCCCTGCGTTTCGGCGTGCCCCGTCGGAATCTCCATCCCCGAGTTCATAACAAAGATTAAGGAAGGGGAGTTTGAAGAGGCGTACAAAATCATAACGAAAAGCTCTTCTCTTCCCGCGGTCTGCGGCAGAGTCTGCCCGCAGGAAACGCAGTGCGAGAGCAAATGCACGATGGGAATAAAGTTTGAGCCCGTGGGGATAGGCCGGCTTGAAAGGTTTGTCGCCGACAGGCACGTCGAGTCGGGGCTCAAAGAGGACTATGAAATAACCCGTAACGGCAAAAGAGTCGCTGTCGTCGGAAGCGGCCCATCGGGGCTCACCTGCGCGGGAGACCTTGCAAAAAAAGGTTATGACGTCACCGTGTTTGAGGCTCTTCACGTCGCGGGCGGCGTTTTGGTGTACGGCATTCCCGAATTCCGCCTCCCCAAAAAAATTGTGCGTGGTGAGGTGGACACCTTGAAGGAGCTTGGCGTGAAGATAGAAACCGACGTCGTGGTGGGAAGGACTGTCACGGTTGACGAGCTTTTGGACGACGGTTTCGAGGCCGTGTTCATAGGCTCCGGCGCGGGACTTCCGAGTTTCATGAATATTCCGGGCGAGAGTCTAAAGGGCGTGTATTCCGCGAACGAATTTTTGACGCGCTCAAACCTCATGAGGGCATATGAGGACGGCTCCGCGACGCCCATAATGCGCGCGAAATGCGTCATCGTGGTGGGCGGCGGGAATGTCGCGATGGACGCCGCGAGAACGGCTTTGAGACTCGGCGCGGACAGCGTCAGAATTGTTTATAGAAGGTCAATGGAGGAGCTTCCCGCGAGACGTGAGGAGGTTGAGCACGCGATGGAGGAGGGGATTGAATTCAATCTTCTCACAAACCCCGTTGAAATACTCGGAACCTCGGGCTCCCCTGACAAAAACGAAAACGGGTTTGTCAAAGGAGTCAAAGTCATTAAGTGCGAACTCGGCGAACCCGACGCGAGAGGCAGAAGAAGGCCCGTTGAAATCCCGGGTTCCGAATACGTTCTGGACGCCGACTGCGTGATAATGGCGATAGGCACGTCGCCAAATCCGCTCATAGAGAGCACGACGGAGGGCCTTTCGGTCAACTCGCACGGCTGCATAATCGCCGATGAGACGGGAAAAACGTCCAGGGAAGGAGTTTACGCCGGCGGGGACGCCGTGACGGGCGCCGCGACAGTCATCCTCGCGATGGGCGCCGGAAAAGCGGGCGCAAAGGCCATTGACGAATACCTTTCAAAAAAGTAGACATGGATTTTTTTGACATCTTTGACAAAGCAGTCATCATAACGGTTTACAGGGACGGTGACACGGTTATGTCCGGCATGGGCTCCGACGGCTACCTAAAGATTATGAGCGCGTGGAAAGAGATGACATGCGGCGCACGTCTTCTTTCGCCGATGGGTGTCGCGGTGACGGGCGATGTGTGCGATGTCACTGACGGCGTGTGGCTGGAGTTTTCATTTGGCGAAAAGATGGAGGCGGAGGGACTTTCATTTGAGGCGCTCCTTGTGAACGTCGCTGAAAGCGCGTCGGGGTTCAACGTCATAAGATATGACGAGAAAAAAGGTTATGACGGAAGATGTTTTTTTGTCGACCTCGGAAAGAAAGACATGTCTGTTCTTACGGAAACACTTGAATCATTGTGACAATTTAATGAAAAGTCTGCGTGGTTGACATGCGTGACGAATTTTTGCCGTTGACGGCGAAGTTCCATATGCTATAATGACATAAATTAAATTTTAAGGAGACATCTCTTTGTAATGGGTTAAAAAGCAGAACGTCATAGTGAAGCTGTTGCTTCTGCTCATCCACTGGAACTGGATTACTGAGATAATCATAAGATGGGGACACATGTTTGAAAAATTCACGGGCGGTCCTTCATCATGCCCATCCTAGTTCTTCCGTTTGGTGTGATAATCGGATGGATTGACCTCATCCTTCTTCTTTTGGGCTGAGATTATCTTCTCAAAGATTGAAAAGACAAAAAAAAGGAGTCCACGAGGGCTCTTTTTTATTGTTATTTTATTGCCTATCTTTTTCGGATTTGTATTTTGCGATGGCGCGGGAGAGCTGGTCGGGACAGGACGTGCCGTTTCTGCATAGTATCCCTTTAAGCAGCTTCTCCACATCGTCTATGTCTCTTCCCTCGCAAAGCCGGCACACGCCCTGTGTGTTGCCCCGGCATCCCCCGATTATCTGGACGTTTCTTAGCCTGTTTTGTTCGTCCACGTCGAACCTTATCTCCGACGAACACGTGCCAAAGGTTTTGTATCTGTACATTTTGACCTCAGTCGACAAGATTTTCATATATGGACGAATAAACGTCCGCCGCCTTGTCTTCCCATTTCTTGTAAATCATGCTAGCCGTCTTTCTGTCGGGCACGACGAATTTGAGCTCCAGTATCGGCTGAACAGCGGAAAGAATCTTAAGATACACGGTGTAAGTGCCGTCCATGTTCTGATAATAGTCGGAGCGACACTCCTGTTTGTTACGGTATCTCGCGCTGTTCTTCTTCATGAAAATGGAGATTTCTTCACGAAGGCTCTTGGGAATCTGGACGTAGAAGTTCGCCAAAGTCTCTCTTCCGTCCGTGGTGAGTGAGTAAAGAGCGTCCTTTTCGGTGGTGACCTTGACAAGGAAATTGTCTGATGTGAGTTTGTACAGCGTGTTCATGCAGTCCATGTATGTCATCCAGCCGTTGGAAGATGTACAGATGTCTAGGACAATCTGTTCCATAAGGGAGTCTTCCATTTTGTCGAAGACAAAAAGTATTATTAACTTGTTGAGAGAGTCTTCTGAGGACGCCGCCATAACACAATTTGTCTCCTTATGAAGAATAACAAAATTATACATTTTCACGAGACTAAAATCAACCCGCGACACTTCAAATTCAGCCATTTCGACAAATAATTTTGGAACGTAAAAAGACGCGTGTGGTGTGTCATATGTCTGCCTTCGCCTCCAAAATTTCGGCGAGAAAACGTCGATAAATTTGATATACGCATATTTTTAATCTACTATGTCTGAGATAATTTAATATAATATACCCTCAATTAGATTCATTGCCGACGAAATGTGACGTTCTCCTCAGAGCTTTTCCGGCAATACTTTTCATGGGTCAGTATCGTTTTGCCGTGGGCTCGCATTAACTTGATTTTTGTGTTTATCTTAGTATAATGAATATATAGGTAGCTTCATTTTTTACATGGGATACGGGGTTTGGTTGTGCGTTTCAATCCCGGAAAATTCTGTGTGGAGTCGGTAATTTCTGACATTTACGTTTATGAATCCGGCCTCATGGGGTTTTTAAATCGTAAATTTTCTAAGATTCATAATTTTACTCGCGGGAAAGTACAGCAAGGCGAGGGAAGATTATGCCTCCCTGGATGAGGCGGAAAAGATAAAGGCTGCCGTATTAAATTTCCGAGGTGTTCATAATGGCGGAAGATGTTAAAAGTGAGGTTCTTAACTTTCTGGAAAAGTGTGATGACCTTAAATGCTGCAAATTCATAATGGCTCCGACGAAGATAAAAGAGCTTTTAAAAAGCATCGCGGCAAGTCGCGAGCTTTGCAGATTTTTTTATGATCTCACAAATAATTTTGACTTCAACGCGGCCAAAAACAACTGCTTTGTCTGTCTCACGGACGGCATAACCAAAAAGAACCGCCTTGTCCTTCCCAATGAGGGTGATTTTAGACTTGCTTTCACATTCTGTCTTCTTGTCGAGATAGACCGCGGCATAATAAATTTTGATGACCTACTGGAAAGGTATTTCTACGTTGACGGCAGTTATTATTCGAGTTTCCAGATGTTTACAGACGACATCATAATGCCCATGGCGACGATTGTGAGGCAGTGTTACACTGCGGTTCTATCCGGTTCCGACTCCGCAAAAAAAGATACGGCAGGGGACTTTTCCGACACGTTTACAAGGATATCCCTCACGGTCGCCGCCGAAAAACTCAATATCTCAAACTCAGAGATACCATTGGAGGACAGAGAGTCCGGCAAAATAATGCTGACGGAGATAGAAAACGCGGTAAGACGTTTAGATTTTAACTCCGCGTCGGCGATACTTTGCGGATACAATTATTATCTCCAGTATTACGGAACGGACAGCGAAGATTTCAGAAAACTCATCGCGCTAATAAGGGAGTACAGCAAAAGACAATGAAGATATGTGAGAAGACGGTTTTGTCTAAAAGGATTTACGACGGGAAAGTCATCAAAGTTGACGTGGACGATGTTGAACTTGCCGACGGTAAAATGACAAAACGTGAGATTGTGCGACACGGCGGAGGTGCGGCAATCCTCTTTGTCCGTGACGGCAAGGTGGCCATGGTTGAACAGTTCCGATATGCCTACGGTAAACCGCTTTTAGAAATCCCTGCGGGAAAAGTCGAACCCGGTGAAGATCCTCTTCACACGGCCGAGAGGGAGCTAAGAGAAGAGATTGGATACGCCGCGAAAGTCATGAGGCTCTATCTTACGCTCTTCCCGTCGCCGGGCTATACGGACGAGATAATCCGCGTCTACATTGTCGAGGATGCAGAAAAAAAAGTCGCGACACCCGATGAGGGAGAGTTTCTGGACATAAAGTTCATAAAGCTTTCTGTTGTCCTCAAAATGATTGAGGAGGGGAAAATCACCGATTCTAAAACAGTCGGCGCGGTCTTGAAATACGCGTATGAAAACGCCGCCGGGTGATTTTTTGCCCTGACATTTGTGTGGGTCCGCCGCCGCGCGGACTTTTTTCTGAGGCAAATTTTTATCTTGGCCATCGCGTATAAGATTTTCATAAAATTACGCCGTACTATGCGTGACATAATATTTTTGCAAGTATCCATTTCCCCTTATGGGTTAGCTTTTTTTCGTCGTTTGTTTTTCGCTCTTTTATGCGTTTTGATAATTTGTTCGTATAATGCGGGGCTTGCCACTTTCTCTGTTTTTCCTTCATTTGCTTGATTTTGCGCTGTTTTTTTATTATAATCTTTTATAAAGTGTGTCATTTGTGCCGCTTTTAAAATGCCTTCGACTGACATCTTTATGAGTCAGATCGGTTTTCGGCGAAATATTTTTGTCTTTTTCTACGGATATTCTTCATGAAATCCGATGGAGGTAACATGGCAAAATCACGTTCTTCGTTCTTTTCTGCCAGAAATGTCGCTTATCTGGGCGTTCTTTCCGCCCTTGTCATTGTTTTGCAGCTTTGGGGGAGTATCATTCCCATAGGCGCCGCCGGTCTTAATTTGAGTTTCGTGCTTGTGCCCATATCTTTGGGCGCTATGCTCTTAGGTCCCGGCGCGGGCGCGTTCTTGGGGCTTGTTTTCGGGCTCGTAGTCTTTATCACGGGCGCCTGCGGGATGAATTTCTTCACGCTGTATCTTTTCCAGAACAACCCTCTGATGACCGCCGTCATCTGCCTTGTCAAAGGAGTGGGCTGCGGGCTTGTCGGCGCTCTTGTCTACAAACCTATCGCCAAAAAGAACAAAATCGCCGCTGTCTTCACCGCGGCGGCCGTCGTTCCGATAGTCAACACCGGGCTTTTCATTTTGGGCTGCCTATGCATCAGCGGCACGATAAGGAATTTCGCGAGCGAAAATCTTTCCATCAGCTCCGACAACATAATGTACATCATCATTGTCGGGCTTGTCACGGTGAATTTTTTCATAGAACTCGCGCTCAACCTCGTCTGTGCGCCCGCCCTTTACACTGTTGACAGGGTTGTCGAAAAACAGTTTTCGAGAAAAAGCAAAAAACGCGGCAGAAGGCCGCATTCGTCCGCCGGCAAAAGCGTCAAAGTCACGGTTGATGATATGCCGTCTGACATCGGTGCGGTGTCTTTGCCCGAAAGGGATGTCATTTCCCCCGCTGACAGGGATGCGGTGTCCGACTAAAGCGTTTCGGATTTTATAAGATGATAATTTGTCTTGACATTGGAAACACCAACATTAAATACGCGGTATACGACGGGGACGACTTTGTCGTCAGTTTCCGCGTGGCCACCGACCTCAAAAAAACGTCTGACGAATACGGGGAGCAGGTCATAAGCATACTCCAAAACAGCGGGGTGATCGCATCCGCCGTCACCGGCGGGATAATTTCGTCCGTCGTACCGCAGCTCGACTACACGATTGAGAAGATGTGCCGGGTCTACCTCAAAATAAAACCGTTAGTTCTTGCCCCCGGGTTGAAGACCGGGCTCAACATAAAGGTTGACGACGCGAGGGAGGTCGGCGCGGACAGGGTAGTGAACAACGTGTCCGGCATAAAAAAATACGGCGCGCCGCTCATCATCGTCGATTTCGGGACGGCCACGACGTTCAACGTCATTGACTCTCAGCAGCGGTTCATAGGCGGAATTATAGCGCCCGGCATGAAGGGTTCGCTTGAAAGTCTCGTCAACGGCACGGCGAAACTTCCGAGGGTGGAAATCGAACGTCCCGACAAGGTCATAGGCACTAACACCGTCAATAACATGCAGTCCGGGATATTTTACGGTTTCGCCGGGCTTGTGGGGTACCTCGTGTCCCGCATAAAGAGGGAAATGAAGGAAGACAACGTCACCACGGTGGCGACGGGAGGATTCGCCGAGCTCATAGCCGGTGAAATTTCCTGCATAGATTATGTGGACAAGCTTTTGACGCTGGACGGGCTCAAATATCTCTACTATTATAACTGTCCAGAGGGAGAGAAGAAATGAAGAAGGTCGGAGTAGCAATTTTGGGACTCGGTGTGGTCGGCGGGGGAACGTACAAGATTCTTAGGGACCACGCTGAGGCTTACAGGACAAATCACAAACTGGACATCACCATTGAGTGTGTGCTGGAGCAGCGGCGCGAGCGGATAGCTGAGCTCGGCATAGCGGACGATGTCGTGTGTTCGAGCATCGCCGAAGTCGTGTCAAACCCCGACGTCGACATCGTGGTCGAGGTGATGGGCGGTGTTGACCCCGCGAGGTCATACGTTCTCGCGGCGCTTAAAGCCGGAAAATCGGTAGTGACGTCGAACAAGGAGCTATACTGCAAATACGGCTACGAACTCGAGGAAACCGCCAAAAAACACAACTGTGGGCTTTTCTACGAAGCTACCTGCGTGGGCGGGGTGCCCATCATAAGGACGCTTCTCGACAACCTCCAGGGCAACGAGATAAGCTCAATCATGGGCATCATAAACGGAACGACCAACTACGTTTTGACGAAGATGTCTTCCGAGGGGATGTCCTATGAGGACGCGCTTTCCAGGGCTCAGAGCCTCGGGTTCGCCGAAAAGGACCCCGCGTCCGATGTCGAAGGATATGACGCCGTCTACAAACTGTCGATTCTTTCGTCGCTCGCCTTTCACACGAAGATAACCTACGACAGGATATACCGCGAAGGCATAAACAACGTTTCCCCGGTCGACATAAAGTTCGGCAGACAACTAGGGTACGTCATGAAACTTCTGGCGATAGCAAAGAACACGCATTCCGGCATAGAGGTGAGAGTCCATCCCGCGTTCATAAGGGCTGACCATCCGCTTTCGAGCGTCATCGACAATTACAACGCCGTGTATCTTTCCGGTGACTGCGTGGGAGAGTTCATGCTCTACGGTCTTGGCGCTGGAGAGTACCCCACCGCGAGCGCCGTCGTGGGCGACATAATCTACTGCGCGAGCCATCTCAATTACAATTATTCCCCGTTTTGCAACACGGAGCACTGCACCGCGAAAATATCCGACAACTTTGAGTCGTCCTATTACATAAGGGTCGAGGCGGAGGATAAGTCCGGCGTGCTTTCAAAGATAGCGTCCGTTCTCTCCCGTCAGGGCATAAGCGTCGCGAGGGTGGTCCAGGACGACGCCGGGAAGGGTGCCGTGCCCATGATACTCGTCACGCACCCGACACGCGAGAACAGCGTCAAAAAAGCCGTGGAGGAGATAAACGAATCGTCCTCCGGAGCGAAGGTGATGTCCATCATAAGAGTGGTGAATTGAGCATGCGCGGACATATTGTCGTCAACTCATACATGAAAAGCCCAGCGCAGGTGAACCAGGCCGTGCGTCTAAGGGATGAGTTTTCCGCGCTCGGCGCGGACGTCGACATAGTCAAAACGGAAAAAATCGTCAAATTGACGGACGGAAAAGTCGAAACCCCGCTCACGGGGTTTTGCGTCTTTTTGGACAAGGACAAGGTGGTGTGCCGGCTTCTGGAAAAGGCCGGCATTCGCGTTTTTAACAGCGCCTGCGCGATGGAGCTTTGCGACGACAAAATGCTGACGCATGCGGCGCTCGCGAACAGCGGCGTCCCCATGCCCGACTCGATCTGCGCGCCGCTATGCTACTATGACGACGCCTGCGTGTCGGACGATTTTTTTTCATATGTGAAAACAACCCTGGGTTTTCCCATGGTCGCAAAAAGGTCCTACGGTTCGCTCGGAAACGAAGTTTACATGATAGACGACGAAAAGGCTCTCCGCGACTTTGAACGCGCGCACAAGCTCGAAGAACACTTTTACCAGAAATATGTGAACTCATTCGGGAGGGACATCCGCTGCGTTGTTGTCGGCGGAAAGTTTCTCTGCTCATACATGCGGGTGAACGTCGGCGATTTCCGCTCAAACATAGAACAGGGCGGCGAGGGCGTCGAATTTGAGGCCGACAGCAGCGTCATCGCGCTTTCGGAAAAGGCCGCGAAAATCCTGGGACTTGACTACTGCGGAGTTGACATTCTCACGGAGGGGGACAGGACGTACCTTTGCGAGGTGAACTCAAACGCTTTTTTCGCGGTCGCGGAAAAGGTCACGGGCGTGAACATAGCGGGGGCGTACGTAAGACACGTTCTCAAATGCGTCGGATGAGCGGGGCACAATAAAAGACGCCGAAGCGTCTTGAGTTTTTTCTATGTCACAGAAAAAGGACGGGATCCCGTCTTTTTTTTATTCCGCCATCTCGTTGAGCTTTAACTGGAGCCTGGACTTCTTGTTGGCGGCGTTATTCTTTTTGAGAACACCTTTGGACACGGCTTTGTCAATGGTCGAAATTGTGTTGGGGAGTATCCTTTCGGCTTCCTCTCTGTCTCCGGCGTCGACAGCCGCCATGAATCTCTTTATTTCGGTCTTGACACGGGTCTTGTAGAACCTGTTGCGCTGCGTTCTCTTTTCGGTGGTCTTCACGCGCTTTTTCGCTGATTTAATGTTAGGCACTTTGTCATTTCTCCTTGAATGATTTGCTGTTTATCCGAAACACTTTGGAATTTTAACACAAGGGCGGCCGATTTGTAAACTTTTTTGTGTAAGCAAAATCATTTTTTTGTTTCGCGGCGCGCCCCATGCGCGCGTTTTACCTTGTCTTTCGCGAGCTTTATTATGGCGGACATGCCGCATTTTTACGGGAGAGCTTTTGGGCGCGCGGCGCGCGCGTGGCTTTTTTGGGGTTCCCGGGCGGGGCCGTGCCGTGCGTTTATGAACGAAAATAGGGATGAGTGACCACCTATGACCCCGTCCGCCCACCGGCGGTTTTTGGGAGCTTATCACGCATTTCGGACGACAAACCCGTGTGATTTTAAGATTTTTTTTGCGTAAATACGATTTTTTTGTCTTCATTTTGTTTTTTGCGCGTGTCTTTGGCTCATTGTTCTCCCGCCGGGTGGCATGGGTGGCGCTTATTTTTCAAAAAATGAAAAATATTTTCAAAAAGTGGTTGACAGTGGTCAAAAATGATGATATAGTCGGTATACTCAAAAAAATCTATCCGGCGACCCGGTGTCTAGTACGGCGGACGCCAGAAATTCTTAGGAGAAGTCATGGGTTTTGTGGGTGAGTACTTCCACAGGTTGGACGGTAAAAACAGAATAAGAATCCCCGCGAAACTCAAAAAAGAGATGGGTGACGCGAAGTTCTGCTTTGCCAAGGGCACGGATCACTGCGTTTTCATCTTTCCCCAGCCCGAAATTGAGAAGATAGAGGAGCGGCTCGCGCTCATCCCCATGTCTGACACACCGGGCACGAACGCCGTGAGAGCGTTCAACAAGTCCATCAGCTATCCGGAAGAGGACTCACAGGGAAGAATAGTTTTGAGTCCCGATTACAAAAAGTACGCCGGAATCAAAGACGAAGTCGTCTTTATCGGCTGTCCCAACAGGATTGAGATATGGTCAAAGGAAAATTATGACGCTCAGTTCGGCGGGGACGAGGACATGAACAAACTCTACGCGAGCATGGGGCTCTGACATGCCGGCAGCTCCTCACATTCCCGTGATGGCAAAAGAGTGCGTCCGGGGCATGAACATCACAAGGGGCGGCACATATTTCGACGGAACCGTGGGATACGGCGGACACAGCGCGGAAATACTTAGCCTGTGCACTCCGGGAGGACGGGTCATAGCGACCGACCTCGACGACGAGGCGGTGGCGTACACGTCGGAGAGATTCAGAGAGTACGGGGACGCATTCGTCGTCAAAAAAAGAAACTTCAAGGATTTTCAGAGCGTGTTGGACGAAGAGGGCGTGGAAGCCCTCGACGGCGCGATTTTGGACCTGGGCCTTTCAAGCCTTCAGATAGACAGGGAAGAGAGAGGCTTTTCGTATCTGGCGAAGGACGCTCCGCTGGATATGAGGATGGACAAAAGCCAGTACCTCACGGCTGAAAAAGTTCTCAACGAATATCCGGAAGAGGAGATAGCGAGGATTCTGAGGGAGTACGGTGAGGAGACGTTCGCGGGCGGGATAGCTCGGAAGGTCGTGAAGCGCCGCGAAGAAAAGCCGCTCAGAACCTGCGGAGAATTTTCCGACATAATAGAGAGCAGCATCCCTTACAGGTTCAAACAAAACGGTCCCTGCCAGAGGAAGAGTTTTCAAGCGATAAGGATTGCGGTGAACGGCGAGCTTGACGGTCTCTATGACTGCGTCGTGGCGCTCGCGAGAACGCTTAAAAGTGGCGGAAGGATAGCCGTGCTGACCTTCCATTCGCTTGAAGACCGAATTGTAAAAAACGCGTTCAATACGCTTGAAACCGACTGCACATGTGACAAATCTCTGCCTTTATGCGTGTGCGGGAAGGTGAAGGAAATAAATGTCATAACAAAAAAACCCATAACCGCGTCGAAGGATGAGACAGAAGCCAACTCACGCGCCAGGAGCGCGAAACTTCGGATTGCGGAGAAGATATGACCAAAAATAACGACGACAAGGAGAAAACTCATGGCAAACGCTGCAATGGACAGACCCATAGACAAGATAACAGACATGTACAATCCGGTCAGTGAACAAAGGGAGTTCGGCATGACCGAAGATCAGATACACAATTCACACATAAGAGAAAACTATCTGCACCTCGTTGACCCTTACGAGAACGCGGAGATGGCAGGCGAGGAAATCACCGAGCCCACGAATGAGGATTTGGAGGAAATGTACGCGTATACGGAAAGCGGGAGCGCGTACGCCCCCGAAGAATTCGCTCCCGAAGATTTTGCTCCCGAGGATGTTCCTATAAGCTTCAATGAAACCGAGACTCCGGGGGAGACTATGCGAGACGACCTTCCGCTCAACAACGGCGCGAGGGCAAGCTCATTTCTTTTCCGTGCGGACTCACCCGTCAACTTGAGGTTCATGAACGATTCGATAGTAAAAGACCCCAAAAACGTGGAAGACGCGAATCTTTTTTCGGAAGCTTCGGCTAAGACGGAAAATGTTATGGACGGGGCGACGGAGGAGGATTGCATGCCCTCCGCTACGACCATCCAGTACAAAGACGGGACACATCCCGAGGACACCGTAAAAGAACAGACGAGGGCGAGATTTTTCGCCATGTCGGAGGAGAAAAAACGCCGCGTGACGTTCGGCGCGCTCGCCGCTCTCCTTTTCGCGCTCGTCGTGATGGTAATAGTCAACTCAGCGGTCATATCGCACCTTTCCAAAACGCTTGAGGCGTCCGCGGAGGAGCCCGCGTCAATAAGCTACGTTGAAGAGGCTGAGCCCACGTCCGTCAGTTTCGATGTCGCGGACTGAACATTCAATAAGAATTTCCCGTAAAAAAGTACTCCGGAAATTTTAAAAAGGAGGGTTGTTGTCGGATAAGACGATGACCTTTCTTTTTACCGAAGGTAGGCGTTTGAAGGCTCCTTTGTATAGCCTTGCGCCAATCTTTTTTCCAAACGCTTTGAAATAGGTTGCAAAACATCTTAACAAAATGGTAGAATAACCATATAATGTAGACGTAATTTCGGGCAAACACAATTTAGCGGAAGAGTGATTTTTAGAGTTTTGCGCGTGGACGCCAGCCCGTTTTTTGTTCATCGGTGTCGTAATATGGGGAGAAAGGGTTACAGGATTGTAAACACCAAGTTCATAAGAAGGACACTCATCATCGTATTCGTTCTTGTCTTCCTCGTGGCCTCAGTCATTGTGACGGGGTTCATGACGGCCGTCAAAAACGTCAATGTGTATGTGCCGTATTATACCGGCGCGGGAGAGACGGACGAAGTTTTCGGGGAGCTTTCCGCGGACGATGAGGTTTATGCCGCCGCGACTAAGTATGAGGCTGATTTTAACGCCACATGCAAAAATCTCGACGGTCTCAAAAACTCGAACCTCATATTTTTGAGAGAAAAAAAGATTTCTCAATGCGTGACTTTGCCTTCCAGAATCAGGGTCGCGTCATACGAAAAGGATTATCCCGCCACGCTCACGGTCACTTTGGAGAAGAGGATTGAAACTTTCACATCCTATGATGTCGAAAGCGGCGTGAGATGCATTTATGACTCATGCGGTGAGCTCATGGAGCGAAAGCCGGGTGACGCGTCGGTTCTCGATGATGACGGCCGCCATGACGTCGTGACGCGGGCGGATGCGTCCGACGCCGACATGCGTTCAATGGCTTACGCGCTGGAAGTTTTTTGCCGAGAGCTTTGCTGCGGAAAGGAGTTTTTCGAGCGGATGGACGTTGCGGACGGCGCGCTTTATGTTAGACTTTCGCCGGGCGCAGAGATAGAAATCGCGGCGTTTTGCGATGACACGGACGCCAAAATCCAATCTGCGTCTGCCCTTTTTATGAGCCTCGACGAGTGGGACATGGTGCGCGGGAAAATCATGACTTATGAAACGGGATTGTCCGTCTACGAAGGTTAATTTTAACCATCTTTTTTGTACGGTTAATTTTAACCACAACTTGGTTAATTTTAACCATTGAGAACATGTCTTTAAGGAGTTCACACACATTTGTTCGGTCATTCGGGAAAACATGAGAGTGTCGCCGTCATGGACGTCCGTTCGTACAGCTTAACCGTCGTTGTCTTCGAGCCGGGCGTGAACGGTACGTTCATCGTCAAAAGCAGGGTCGACAAACAGTATTCAGGATACGCGGAGGGAGAACTTCTGGATGTTGCGGAATTTCGTGAGGTTGTGTCCGACGCGGTGAAAACGACCATTCTCACGCTTTCGAGACCGCTTAAAAAGTTCTATGTGGGCGTGCCTGGGGAATTTCTCAAGGTCGCAAAAGAGAGTGGGGTCATGAGCCTCGGCTCAGCTAGACGTGTGACGCTAAGAGACTGCGACGAAATAATGAGAAGGACGAAACCCGCGGACACGGCGAAATATGCCGTGGTATCCGGTGCGTCCCTTTCTTACACGCTTTCCGATGACAGAAATATGGCCGACCCCGTGGGTGAGGTTTCAAACACTTTGAAGGCAGAGCTCTGTTTCTACCGCGTCAAAAGGTCGTTCATAACGACGCTCGAACAGATATTCGGAGAAGGCGATTTCAAATTTGACATCGAACTCATTCCCACAGTCGCCGCGGAAGCCGTACATCTCATGTCCCCTGAAAAGCGGGATTCTTACACCGCGCTTTTTGATTTCGGGCACATATCATCGTCATTAAGTGTGGTACGGGGAAACGGTGTCGTCTATTCAAGGTCGTTTTCGATAGGCGCGGGCCATATGGCGTATTATCTCACGGAGGAGCTCGGGGTGCCCTACGATGTCGCGTGGCAGTTTCTCGAAAAGACAAACCTCAACGTGTTTGACTCCTCGGACGAATCCTTAGAAGTTTATCACGGCAATCTTTATTATTCAGCGTCAGCCGATGTTCTGAGGGCGAAGATAAGGGAGGCCATAGACATAATCTGCGAGCAGTTAAACGACTGCATGGTCGAGAGCGGTGCCGTGGCCGAGTGCGGCAGGAACTTCTACGTCACGGGCGAGGGCGTGAGAGTGGTGAGAGGATTCTCGGATCACCTCTCTTCGCGTCTTGAAAAGAACGTCATAGAGGTCGTGCCTCAACTTCCCTGTTACGACAGACCTGAGTGTTCGTCACTCACGTCGCTCATGTACGCCGCGTCAAAAAGTAAATAATTCATTTCACCAAATCAAAATACATGTATGGAGGGCAGAACATGTTTAATGACATGCCGGACAACAGCAACTTCAACTTATTTTCCGAAAGCGAGGAGAACTCGGAGGCCATCACCGGCCGCGCCAAAATTAAGGTGATAGGTGTCGGAGGTGCCGGAAATAACGCCGTCAACAGGATGATAAAGGCTGGAATAACGTGCACCGATTATATCGCGGCGAACACCGACAGCCAGGTTCTCGCTATGTCGCTAAGCGACGTCAAGATACAGCTCGGTAAATTGCTCACAAAGGGCCTCGGCGCGGGCGCCGACCCCGAAATCGGCAGGCAGGCCGCCGAAGAGAGCAAGGCGGAGATAACCAAGGCCATTGAGGGCACGGACCTTCTTTTCATAACCTGCGGAATGGGCGGCGGGACCGGCACGGGTGCCGCGCCCGTCATAGCGAAAATCGCGAGGGATTTAAAGATTCTGACCGTGGCCGTGGTCACCGAACCCTTCGGCTTTGAAGGGAAGACGAGGAAGGAGAACACAAAGAGGGGACTTGACAACCTCAAAAAGTTCGTCGACACGCTCGTCCTCATCCCGAACGACAAGATTTTGTCGGTTGTTCCCAAGGGAACCTCCATGGTTGACGCGCTTTTGGTTGCGGACGAGATTTTGAAACAGGGAATTAAGGGCATATCTGAGCTCATCGTGAACCCCGCACTCATAAACCTTGATTTTGCCGACGTCAGGACCATTCTCAAAGATAAGGGAGTCGCGCATCTCGGTGTGGGTGTTGCCCGCGGCGAGGACAGGATAGTCGACGCTGTGAGAGTCGCCGTAAACAGCCCGCTCATCGAAACGACGATAGAGGGCGCGCACGGCGTCATTCTGAACGTAGTGGGAGGGAATGACCTCACTTTGGACGAAGTCACGAAGGCCGCCAACCTCGTGAAAGACGTGGTTGACGCATCCGCGAACATCATATTCGGCGCGAGGATAGACCCCAATGTGCAGGACGAAGTTGAAATAACAGTCATCGCGACCGATTTCAGCGGCTATAACAAAAACCAAAACGCCGCGGGGAGAGGTCAGCAGCCCGCTCCGGGACGCGTTCCCGGCCAGCAGGGCACTGGTGAGAGAAACAGCCAGCTTCGCGGCAGCTACTGGGGAAACGCTCCTCAGCAGACACCCACCGCGCAGCGTCCGCAAAATCCCGGATACGGTCAGGCCCGTTCCCCTCAGGGCGGATATTACAACCCGCAGCAGCAGGGCGGATACTACAGTCCTCAGCCCCAGCAGGGAGGGTATTACAAT
The DNA here is from genome assembly GCA_021203865.1 of Clostridia bacterium. GTDB lineage: Bacteria > Bacillota > Clostridia > Christensenellales > Borkfalkiaceae > Coproplasma. The sequence continues at coordinate 15,050 of JAJQAJ010000095.1, read as the reverse complement.
CCCCAGCAGGCCCAGGGCGGATACTACAACCCTCAGACAGCTTATCCTCAGCAGGGTCAGTATCCCCAGCAGCCTTCGCCCGCTCAGCCTTCTCAGGGACAGCAGTTCTATCAACAGCCCCAGCAGGGCGGATATTACAACCCGCGGCCCCAGCAGGGCGGACAGGAGTCGGGCGCCCCGGCTCCCCAGGGTCAAACCGAGGCCGAACGCCCCGTCGACAAAGATGTCCCTCTTTTCGTCTCGCGCATGAATGAGCACAAAAAAGACGATGAATGAAAATCAAGAATCCGGACATAAAAAAAGACGCAGCCGCGTGCCGCGTCTTTTTTTTACAGATTTAGTCATATACAAAAACCTATGTGGCTTATTTTTCCAGTTCATCATAGTAAGCCTTAAGGATTGCATCTTTTATCAATTCACGGGTCTCGGTATTTATAGGGTGAGCGATGTCCTTATACTGTGTGCCATCACTAGATTTTCTGCTGGGCATAACTATAAACACTCCTTCATTGCCCTGAATAATTTTAATGTCGTGCACAGCGAATCCGTCATCAATGGTTATTGAAGCAAGTGCTTTTAGTTTACTGTCCTCCTTTTGAACTAATCTGATTCGAACGTCTGAGATTTTCATACCTTCACCTACCAGATTAATATTTAATTTTATTTGACAGTATTTTACATTAAGCGTTAATAAATTTCAATAGCTATATGTCGTTTTTTTTGTTTTTCACAAAAAATTTTACAAATTCTCAAAAATGCCGTATTTTTGCATAAATTCAACGGCGTCAGAGAAGGGACGCGAGCTAGAAATCAATTTCTTTTTTCGATTTTTCGCAGGCTGAAACGTAGAGGCAGAACTGTTTCGCGCATCTAGGCGATCTGCCTCCGTGGTACATCGCCCATTTTTCCGCGAGAGCGTCAAGGTCTTTGGTTTTAAGCTCCATGTCTTTCGATAGCTGGCGTACGATTGAGAGGTAGCCTTCTTTTCCGGTCGTCGAAAAGAGAACCGTCAGGCCGAACCTGTCGGAGAGGGATATTATGTCCTGGTTCGCGTCCCCGGGGTGGATGTCGGCGTCCCTGTCTGTAAAGCTTTCTTTTATGATGTGGCGGCGGTTGGACGTAGCCACGACCATGCAGTTGTCCCAGTCGTAGACAGAGCCCTCGAGAGCGGCTTTGAAGGCAGGAAGGTTCCGGTCGTCGGGGCTTAGCGTGAGGTCGTCAATGAAAAGCAGAAATTTGAGTTTCGTGCCACCGACAAGGCGTCTCACGTCATTCAGACGTCCTATGTACTTCTTGTCGAGCTGAATAAGCCTAAGGCCCTTCCCCGAGTATTCGTTTATCAGTGCCTGCACGGTTGAGGATTTTCCCGTTCCCCTGTCGCCGTAGAGAAGCATGTTGTAAAAGGGTGACCCCGAAATGAAGTTTTCCGTGTTGAAAATAACTTCCCTTTTTTCGCTCTCGTACTCTTTGAGATCTTTTAGGGTGGTTTTGGAAACGTTTTCTATCGGCACAAGTCTTTCACCGTCATAGTCGAACGCGACATTCCCTATGAGGTCCCCGCAGCCGTGTTTAAGGTAAAAATTTTTTAAAGTTTCAAAGTTTTTTTCTCCGCCGTCAAGGCCGTATTTTATCTTACCAATCTCAAAATCTGGCCCCTGCGCTGACCTTGCCATGTCGAAAATCTTCCCGGCGTCGTCAAAAAATGCCTTGATGACGTATTTTGAGGGTGTCTTTCCTTTCGCAAGCGTAAGGGAGAAGGCGTTCTCATCTTTTAAAATGAGGTCGGAGAGGTATCCCAATAGATCTAATTCTCCGCCGCGTGAGTAAAGCTCGCCCAAAAACTCTTCTCGTCCTTCTTCTTTGATGTGGAAAAGGCAGTAGACGAGGGGGTTGGCGCTTAGACGGCGAAGCGCCGTTAGTGCGATTTTTTCCATTTTTCGCTCCGAATGCCGATACTTCAGATGCAATTATACCATTTAAGGAGGCATTTGCGCAATACATAAGTCTTTAATTTGACATCCAATGAGAGTTTCTTTATAATTTTTGATATACATACAAAAGATCCATTTGGAGGAATCATATGGCAGAAGCAAGAATGTATCATTTCAACGACTGTAACATGGCGGTCCTCAAAGGCAAAACTGTCGCCGTCATAGGCTACGGCAGCCAGGGACATTCTCACGCCCTTAATCTTAGGGACAGCGGAATAAACGTCGTCATCGGCGTGAGAGAGGGCGGAAAGTCCTGGAAAAAGGCCAAAGAGGCGGGATTTGAGGTTTTGCCTGTGGCCGATGCGGTCAAAAAAGGTGACATCGTCAGCCTTCTCATAAACGACGAGGTCCAGGCACCTGTTTACAAGGAAAGCATTGAGAAGAATCTCAAAGACGGCGCCGCGCTTCTTTTCGCGCACGGATTCAACATCCACTACAAGCTCATCGTGCCCCCCGCAAACGCCGACGTCATCATGGTGGCGCCCAAGGGCCCCGGACACACGGTCCGTTCTGAGTACGTGGAAGGCAAGGGCGTTCCCGATGTCTTCGCTGTGTACCAGGACTACACGGGCAAGGCGCAGGACATTGCGCTCGCCTATTCTGCGGCGATAGGCTGCGCGAGAGCCGGCTCTTTGGAAACCACCTTCAAATGCGAGACCGAAACTGATCTTTTTGGTGAGCAGTGCGTCCTCTGCGGCGGTGTCACCGCTCTTATGAGAGCGGGTTTCGAGACTCTCGTCGAAGCCGGGTACGATCCCAGGAACGCGTACTTTGAGTGCGTGCATGAGATGAAGCTCATTGTCGACCTCATCTACAAGGGCGGCTTCAAACTCATGAGGTATTCCTGCTCCGACACAGCCGAGTATGGCGACTACGAAGTGGGCAAACGCATCATAACTCCCGAGGTCAAGAAGGAGATGAGAAAAGTTCTCGACGAGATTCAGGACGGCACCTTCGCCTCCAATTTCCTCGCGGAAAATAACAACGGCAGAGCCCATTTCAACGCCATGCGCCTCTATGAGGAAAACCAGCCCCTTGAAAAAGTCGGCGCGGAAATACGTTCGCTTTACAGCTGGAACGACGAGGACACGGTGTCGGAGTCGGAGAAGGGAAAGACCGGACATTTCTGATAAAATTTCACGCAAAAATCTGGCGGCGGGAGCTTGGTTTCCCGCCGTCTTTTTTCATAAATGAGGTGCCTTTTGTAAGTAATTTGTTGTTATTTTTTGTGTCTTTTGGTATAATGATTTATAAGCTATTATAATATTGTATAGGGCGGGAAACCAAGGTGAGTGAGAGAAACGAAAGCAGAAAAACGGGAGGAATGATACCGCGCGAGACCGTGGGATTTATGGTCGTCGTAGTGAGCATCTTCCTTTTTTTGTGCTGCGTCACGAGAAGCGTGCTCTTTTCCAATGTCGGCAAAGCGGTGTGTGATTTCATGTACGGTTCGTTCGGTTACGGATGTATTTTCCTCATCGCTCTTCTCTGCTACGCCGGAGTTCTGCTTATATCCGACAGGGCCAAAAGACCTTCCGGAAAGTGGGCTGTCGCCGTTTTTTTCGCGGCCCTCTGTCTTTTCCTTCTTTTCCAGACAGTTTCAGCTGAGCTTATAGGTCTGGATATTGACGGTGCCTCATACGGCGGATACCTCGGCGACACGTACAGGCTCGCCTCCGATGGCATTTCGGGCTACACCTGCGGCGGCGTCATATCCGCGCTGATTGTCTATCCCGTCGCCGCCCTCACGACTTACATAGGAGCATATGTCATATTCGCCGTGGCATCCCTCGTGCTCATAGGCGTGTCCTTCATTGCCGTGAGGAACATGCTTTTCAAAAACAAGGTTTCCAAATTTTCGAACGTCAAATCATATGACGACGACGAGGAAGAGAGTTATTCAAAAAGAGCGGAAAAACCCATCTCCGCGGTTTTGTCCGAGCCGGTTTCATATTCAAACCCGAGAACAATCAAAGTCGCGGTGAACACTAAAAAACCTCTTTACGTTCCACCCACGGAGCACGAGGAAGACGCCATCCCCGCTGAAAGTGCCGATGCCGCGCTAAGAGCTGATTTGGCCGAACCCGCAACGGGAAATGGTCCCTCATCCGAATCCGCCGCGGTGCCCAAAGCACATGAACCCGACAGCAGAGAGATTCTTTTCGGCGAACACGGCTCCGCCGGAGACAGTTTCCACAGTAATCTCATATACAGCGACTCGTCTTATTTCAATCATCCCGTGAACAATCAGAACGACTATTACAGCGGTTTCGGAGACAATGACGGGTTCGTCGCGACCGGTAACATACCATCCAAAAGAGAAGAGAGCCATATTGATACGAGCGCTCATGAGGAGTACCCCGTCGACTTCGTCTTCGGGGAGGAGCCTTCGGCTGACATTTTCGGGGACATGACCTCGTCTCAGCCCATAGATTTAGATGTTTCGCCCTCAGAAGAATCCGCCAATGTGCCCGCGGCCGCGCCTATATCCTTTGAGGAGGATGAAGACATGGCTGACGAAGAGACCTTTGGGTATTACGGGGACACGGCGGACGAGCCGAAAGAAGTATTTGAAACGCAAGAAGATTTCGATGAGGAAGATGGAGAAATTCCGGAGAGCGGGATGTTCCGCGGAAGAGCCGAAGGCGCGGAGCCGTCCGGATTTAGCGAGGGGGAATTTTTCGACATGACGTCCGATTCGGATGTGCCGGATGATGACGGGGACGCTTTGAGGCCCGACCTAAGTTTCTTGAATCTTTTCGGCCCGGACAACGAAAACCTGTCATCCGGAGATTTCGACAGACGTTCGAGGGCAAATCTTTTCGATTACAGCGACAATGACGAAGGGGATGACGAAAATTCAGCGGAAGACGAAATCTCGCGTGGACGCATGAGGGGCTTTTCCGATGAAACGCCGGAAGAGGAAAGGGTGGTGCGTGCCGAGCCCGAACGCCCGAAATTTGAAATAACTCCCCCCACAAGGGGAAACGCAACCCGCGAACCCAAACCCGCGGAAGAGCCCAAGCCCAAGACTTTGCACAAATGGAGACAGTACAAAAAACCGCCCATCTCTCTTCTTTCCGACTATGAAGAGTCCAGTGGCAACATAAGCTCGGAGATAGAACACCACAAAATAGACATTGTTGAGGTTTTGAGGTCTTACAACATAGAAAGCCACATAGAGAGGGTCATCACGGGCTGCAAGGTCGTGAGATACGACGTCATGCTGGAGGACGCGAGACAGAACACCAAAGCTTTGAGTTACATACCCGACATACAGATGGCGCTTCATGCCGAGACGATAAACGGATACAGAAACTACAAGCAGTCGTGTCTTTCTTTGGAAGTTCCCAATCCTAAGGGCGGGATAATAGGACTTAAAGCGCTTTTAGAAACTCCAGCTTTTCTCGATTCCAAGCCGGGGTCATTGGTTTTTGGACTTGGAAAGAGCATTGACGGAAGGCCCATATGCCCCGACATAACTGAAATGCCGCATCTTCTCATCGCCGGCACGACCGGGTCCGGCAAATCGATATGTCTTAACGCGCTCATCGTCAGCCTCATTTATAAGTACGGTCCGGAAGATCTGAGGTTCATCCTCGTCGATCCCAAACAGGTTGAATTCATAGTTTATTCAAAACTTCCGCACCTCATGATAAATGACATTCTCTCCGACGTCAACAAGGTCATTAAAGCCCTGAAATGGGCGATAGCGGAGATGGAGAGAAGATACGGTCTCTTCAAAGAAAAGACCGAAAAGGGGAAAGTCACGCGCGACATAGGTGACTACAACGCGAATCTTGAAGAGGGCGAGGAAAAACTTTGTAAGATTGTCATTATTCTCGACGAGTTCGGAGACCTCATGCTCCAGGCCAGAAAGGAAATCGAGTCGAGCATAATTAAGCTCACACAGAAGGCGAGGGCGTGCGGAATACACCTTATTTTGGCGACCCAGCGTCCGTCAGTGGACTGCATAACCGGGCTCATAAAATCAAACCTTCCCACGAGGATAGGTTTCAAAGTCAATTCATTCAAGGACTCGCAGACAATATTCGATATCGGCGGCGCGGAAAAACTTCTTGGCAAGGGCGATATGTACTTCAAAAGCGCCGATAAATCCAACCTTGAAAGAATCCAGGGCTGTTTCATAAAGGAAGAGATACAGGACATCGTCGATTATGTAAGTGAGAAAAATGAACATTACTTCGACCCCGACGTCGAAGAGTTCATAAACAAGACGGATGAAGACACTGTTCAAGGTTCGACCTCGGGCGTAAAAGGAGGTTCGTCAGATACAAAAATCGACGACACATATGTCAGGGCACTTAGGTTTTGCATAGACAACAAGGCGGCGTCCGTTACATCCATTCAAAGACACGTCGGCGTGAACTACGTCAAAGCCTGCAAAATAATAGACTGGATGACCGAGATGAGTTACATCACCCCGGCGCAGGGTTCAAAGCCCCGAAACGTCATCATGACGCTTGATGAATTCGTCCAAACCTACGGTGACGTGGATGGTTGATTTTTCCGGTAAAACATTCGCGCTGATATCCCTCGGCTGTGACAAAAACAGAGTCGATTCAGAAAAGCTGCTTTTCCTCATAAAGGAGAGGGGTGGCGTTATAAAGGATGAGCTTGAAGGGTCAGATGTCATCATAATCAACACCTGCGCGTTTCTGAATGAATCGAGACGCGAGGCCATAAACACCGTTTTGGAATGCGCGGAGTATAAAACATCCGGCACCGAAAAGCTTGTCGTAACCGGGTGTCTTCCGCAAAAATTCATTGAAGAACTTTTCTCCTCACTTCCCGAGGTCGACGTATTTTTGGGTACATATGACTACGAGAGATTTTTTGAGGCTTTGGAGCTCGCGTATGACGGCAGACGTGTGAATTTTGTGGGACTCGGAAAAGGCGAGTTCTTCACCATGAGATGTCAGTCAACGCCGGACCATTACGCATATCTCAAAATCGCAGACGGTTGCAACAATCACTGCACGTACTGTCTCATTCCGAAAATAAGGGGAAAATACATAAGCTATCCCGTTGAAAATCTTGTTCGTGAGGCTAAAAATCTCGGCGACGTGCAGGAGCTCATCATGGTCGCTCAGGACGTGACAAGATACGGCACGGACATTACCAAAGACGGCTCGCCAATGCTCTGTGAACTTTTGAGAGAGCTTTCCGCGCTTCCTAGCATTGGCTCGATAAGACTTTTGTACTGTTATCCCGAAATGGTGACGGACGAGCTCATCCGGGAAATCAGAGACAATCCCAAAATCATTAAATACATGGACATCCCTTTGCAGCACAGCGTTCCGAGGATTTTAAAACTTATGAACAGGAAAGGAACCGGGGATACATATCTGGAGCTTATAGAAAAACTTCGCCGCGAAATTCCTGAAATCGCAATACGTTCAACGTTTATAACCGGTTTCCCTACCGAAACAGAGGATGATGTCGACGCGCTGGAGGACTTTTTGAAAGATGCTCGCCTAACAAACTGCGGTTTTTTCATGTATTCCCGCGAGGACGGGACACCGGCCCACGACATGACACCTCAGGTAAAAAACGCGAGAAAAAGGGACAGGATGAAAAGGCTTTACGCCGCTCAAAGAGAAATATCAAAAGAATTTCTTTCCGGTTTTATTGGGAAAAAGATAAAGGTTCTTTGCGACGGCATAGACTATGAGAGACAATGTTTTGTGGGAAGGTCCTATATTTCCGCTCCGGAAATTGACGGTGTCGTCTATTTTAACTGCCCGCTCGCGGAACAGGGAAAATATTATGATGTACTCATAACGAGGTCGTCTGATTACGATTTGTACGGTAAAACCGAGGATTACGAGTGATGGCGGATGAAAACAGATTGCCCTCAAAAGAGGGTGAGCGAGTAATCGATGAAAACGTGACACCAAAAAAAAGTGTCATGAACCTTCCGAACAAGCTGACCATATTCCGCATGGTCTTGATACCTGTTTTCATTGTCTTTTTTTACGTTGAATTCAAGAGCCATTTCTTTGTATCTCTTTTCATCTTTGTGGTAGCCTCGTTGACTGACATTCTTGACGGAAAGATAGCGAGAAAAAGAGGACTTGTCACGAACTTTGGAAAATTTCTCGACCCAATTGCCGACAAAGTTCTCGTGCTTTCAGCGTTTGTGCTCTTCTTGTCTCGTTATGAGATATTCTTCACGATGTATCTTAATAACTGGGCTGTCATTGTTGCGGGGATTGGCGTCGCGCTGATTCTCGCGAGAGAGCTCATCGTCAGCGGATTTAGGCTCGTCGCGTCAGACAGCGGGGTTGTAATTGCTGCTGACATGGTCGGAAAATATAAGACTGTCTTCCAGGACGTCGCGCTTGTGCTTTTCCTTGTAGGAGCCGGATTTTCCGAATTTGCCTCGTGGTACGCTATTGAGATAATTAACTATGTTGCGCTTTCTGTTTTCGCCGTTGCAGTCATTCTCACCATAATCTCCGGTGTGAACTATATAGTCAAAAATAGCTCCGTTCTCAAAGACTAAAAAAAACTTGTGACTGTTAGTTTTTAAAGTTTTTTAAACATAGGCATGTTGTCTTCGTAAACGCGAGGTAGGTTCATTCAGTTTAATTTTCAAAATGAAAAATTGTCTCACAATCATACACAACAAGAAGCTTGAACTTTCCGGAGATGATACGAAGCTTTTTACGTCGTACTTTGCCACGCATGGTTTGTATTTCGACAGGATACAGTATGTCGGATATGACGGGGGAGAGGAAATAAAAAAGTCGCTTTCCGACATGAAATCGGGATACAACAACGGCGTTATCGTCTGTCCGGAGAGTCTCATCCAGACTGTTGAAAAATACGTGGAAAGTCTCTACGGCGCGAAGTTCACCGAAGGCCACGCTCTGCACACTACGTCGGGCTCTGTCTTTGTGACTGACGAACATCTTAAAATGAACACACCCGAGAGTGTGTGCGGTATTATTTCCAAAAGGTTTAAGATGAATTATCAGACGGCCTTCATTAAGACTGTCGGAGCGTCCGTAGGTGAAATAGAAGCCGCGTTAAAAAAAGCTGACTCGCCCGGGATTCTTTTCAGGGTTCACGGTATGTACTTAGAGGACACGATTGAGATTCTGTTCGGTGACATGGCTCCCAAATCGCAGGTGGACGACGTCATACGTACTGTCGCCGGAGATCTTAAAAACTACATCTACGCCATGGAAGATGTGTCTTTGGCGGAGAGACTTTACTCGCTTTTAAAGCTTCGCAGGATGAGAATCGCTGTCGCCGAGTCGTTCACGGGCGGCGGAATAGCGAAAAGGCTCGTCGATGTTCCGGGCATATCCGAGGTTTTCACCGAGGGGCTCAACACGTACTCTAATGATTCTAAGATGCTTCGTCTCGGCGTTAAAAAGGAGACTCTTTCAAGATACGGCGCCGTGTCTTCTCAAACGGCGAAAGAGATGGCGTCCGGACTTTTTGACGCGGGACTTTGTGACATAGCCATTTCGACGACCGGGATAGCGGGGCCCAAATCTGACGGAACGAAAAAGCCCGTGGGACTTTGCTACTTTGGAGTAGCAACGGAAGGCAAGGTTGAGGCGTTTGAACATCATTTATCCGGCGACAGAAAGACAATTACTGAAACCGCGATTAACAAAGCACTATTTTTGGCATATCAAACCATTAAATAACATATAGAGGACAATTAAAATGAACGATGAACGACTCAAGGCATTGGAAGCCGCGATAACAACAATCGAAAAACACTACGGCAAGGGCTCCATCATGAAGCTCGGCGACGTCGACAGCATAATGGACCTTGACGTCATATCCACCGGCTGCATAGCGATAGACCTCGCGCTCGGCGTTGGAGGTCTTCCCCGCGGGAGGATAATTGAACTTTTCGGACCGGAATCTTCCGGGAAAACAACGCTCGCCCTTCACATCATAGCCGAAACTCAAAAGATTGGCGGTATAGCCGCGTACATTGACGCGGAGCACGCCATGGACCCCACGTACGCCAAGGCTCTCGGCGTAAACATCGACGATGTATATTTATCGCAGCCTGATTCCGGCGAACAGGGTCTCGACATCGTCGAATCGCTTGTCCGTTCAAACGCGGTCGACCTAATTGTTGTCGACTCCGTTGCAGCGCTCACACCCAAGGCTGAGATAGAGGGTGAGATGGGGGAGCCCAAAGTCGGACTTTTGGCCCGTCTCATGTCCCAGGCGCTAAGAAAGCTCACCGGAATATGCAACCGTACGAAAACTGTCATTCTCTTCATCAACCAGGTGAGAGACCAAATATCCACCGGATACAATCCGTCCGGCGCGAAACTTGAAACCACGCCCGGAGGAAGAGCGCTCAAATTCGCTTCAACCATACGTCTCGACATCAGGAGATGCGACAGCGTCAAATCGGGCGGCGAGATAATAGGCAACAAGACTAAGGTCAGGGTCGTCAAAAACAAAGTCGCTCCTCCCTTCAAAGTGGCCGAATTCGAGATAATCTACGGCAAGGGCATCTCCAACGAGGGTTGCATCATGGACATGGGCGTTGAATACAACGTGCTAACAAAATCCGGAAACTGGTTCGTATACAAGGATGAGAAGCTCGCTCTCGGCAGGGAAAAGATGAGGGAGTACCTTGAAGAACATCACGAACTCGCCGACGAACTTTACAAAGAGATCATAAAGGCCTTCAGGGCATCGAACGAAGAGAAAAAGCAAGGGAAAGAGGCTCCCCCTTCAAAAGATGTGTTCATATCTGAGGGCGGGGATGAGGACAAGGAAGAATTTTAAAAGATGTTTGGTTTTGTCAAAGTCTGCGCCGCGACCCCTGAAATAAAGGTCGCCGACTGCGGACACAACGCCGACAACTTAATTAGAATGATAAACGAAGCGAAAAAGGAAGACGCGGATCTCGTCGTCTTCCCCGAACTTTGTCTCACGGGTTACACATGCGGTGACCTTTTTAATCAGACCGCCCTTTTGGACGCCGCCGAAAAAGAACTTTCCCGGGTAATTGAGTCGACCGAAGGCTATGATGCGCTTGTATTTATGGGAGTTCCCGTAAGATGCAACGGAAGGCTTTACAACTGTGCCGCGGCGATAGGCTCCGGAAAGCTTTTGGCGCTCATTCCCAAAACATTCATTCCCGAATACGGTGAGTTCTATGAGGCAAGGCATTTCACGTCAGGACTCAATGTTTGTGATAAAGTAAATTTCGCGGGATTTTCCGATGTGCCTATTTCTTCCGACATAATATTCAGGGACGCCGAAAATTCAGATTTCACGGTTTCCGCTGAGCTTTGTGAAGATCTCTGGGCGCCGAAGAGCCCGTCCATAAGACACGCCGTCGCGGGAGCGAACATCATCGTGAACCTTTCATGCAGTGATGAGACTGTTGGCAAAGCGGAATATAGGCGCGAGCTTGTAAAAATTCAGTCCGCAAAACTCATAGCGGGTTACGTCTACGCCGATTCCGGCGACGGGGAGAGCACGACGGACATGGTTTTCGCGGGTCACAATCTCATATGTGAAAACGGCGAAATTCTCGCTTCGAGCGAGCTTTTTGAAAACGGAGCGATATACTCGGAGATAGACACGGAAAAACTTGCCACCGAAAGGCAGAGAATGAGCTCTACGTTTTTCTTGGGCGTAGATACGCAGGACCACGTATTTATCACGTTTACGTCTAAAAAAAAAATAGACAGGTTCACGAGGACATATCCTAAGTACCCTTTCGTGCCGGAAAGCAAAGAGATTTTGGATGAACGCACGTCAACTATTTTGAAAATCCAGTGCAGGGGGCTTGAAAAGCGCCTTTTACATACAAAATCTTCATCGGCCGTGATAGGAATATCGGGAGGACTTGATTCCGCACTCGCGCTCTTGGTAACCTGCAGAGCCTTTGAAGAACTTGGAAAAGATTTAAGCAAAGTATTATGCGTGACAATGCCGGGATTTGGAACGACTGATGCCACACTTTCAAATTCTTTAAATTTGATTGAGGCGCTCGGCTGCACGTCCATGACCATCCCCATAGGCGACACGGTTTCTAAACATTTTTGCGACATAGGACATGATCCTAATAAAAGGGACGTGACGTACGAAAACGCGCAGGCCAGGATTAGGACGCTTAACCTTATGGATCTCGCCAATCAAAACGGCGGAATTGTCATTGGGACAGGTGATTTAAGCGAGCTCGCGCTCGGTTGGGCGACATATAACGGTGACCACATGTCAATGTACGCCGTCAACTGTTCCGTCCCCAAAACTCTTGTCAAACATCTCATTGGATATGAAGCTCTTCGCCGCGGCGGCGATATTGAGAAAATACTTTCCGACATTTTGGCACAGGAGATTTCACCAGAGCTTTTGCCGCCCGATGAAAAAGGTAAAATTTCCCAAAAGACTGAGGACATCGTCGGTCCTTATGAGCTTCATGATTTCTTTCTTTATTACTCAGTGCGGTTCGGGTTTTCTCCTGATAAAATCAAATTTATAGCTTGTCTTGCATTTGACGGTGTGTATGAAGAGGATGAGATAACGAAATGGCTGACTGTGTTCTATAAGAGGTTCTTTTCCCAGCAGTTCAAGCGCTCCTGCATCCCCGACGGCGTGAAAGTCGGCTCCGTCACGCTGTCGCCAAGGTCCGACTGGAGGATGCCGTCTGACGCCGAGGTTTCATTGTGGCTTGATAAAATTTGATTAAGAGGTCGGCTTTGCGCCGGTCTTTTATTATGGCTATTTTTCCTTTGTGTTTTTTTGAAGCGCGCTTTTTGTATCTTCATTTCGTTTCGAAAAAAAATTAAAAAAATGACCTTTTTAGTCTCTTTCTGAAAGGAAGCCTTCGATAAATATGGGTATTTCCATGAAAACCTAATAGATAGATGCAGGTAAAAGCCCGCTGTCCGCTTTATTTTTACACATATTACAATGAGGCAAATAGAATGACATTGAAATTTTTAATTTCCCGGGCGGCAGCCAAAAATTGCTTTTTTTCCGATAAAGCTGATGTCTTCAAAAAGATACACCACGACATCTTTTGATAAACTCCAGGAAAAATACGGTAAAAAATTGCGGGCTCTCTCGTAATTTACCAGCTAAATTCGCGCGCTTAGGACGGCGCTTTCCGCATTCTATCATGCATGACGTTTTGCTATTGATTTTTTCACACGCTGAAATAGGCGAAAAGCGGCAAAAATATCCCTGCCCCGCTTGTATTTATGGGCCCCGCAAATTGACAATTGTTTTAACTTAGTGTAAAATTTAAACATAATGATATAAGATTTTTCCCCTTCAACGGGGTTTAAGATATATTATTAAATAACATATTTCCAGGAGGCTTAAATGCGAGGTTTAGGCAAAAGCTTCCTGTTTCTTGCAGATAATTCATCTTCAACTCCCACATGGGCCATCGTGCTCATTGTCGTCTTCGCCGTGTTGATTGTGGCGGGCGCAGTGTTGGGTTACTTCTTTGGTTATTTTCGTCTTAAAAACAAATTCGAGAAGGAATACGGAGAATTAAAGACATTACAGGATAGAATGGTGGCAGAGGCTACCGCCGAAGGAAAAAAAATTAAAAAGGAAGCTCTGTTAGAGGCAAAGGAACAGGAATTAAAAGCTCGTAACGAGTTTGAAAAAGAAACCAAAGAGAAACGCGCCGAACTTTCAAAGTTGGAACAGCGTTTGAATCAGAGGGAGGACACCCTCGGAAAGAAAGAAGATTCGCTTTCCAAGCGCGAGGACAACCTCAACAAGAAAAACGAATCTGTTGAAGCGCAGAGGCGCGATCTTGCGGCCAAAGAGGCCAAGGTCAAGGAAACTCAGGAAATTTTATCGCACCAGCATGAGTTGATGCTGGAAGAGATTGAAAAAGTTTCCAAGCTCACTCAGGAAGAGGCCAGAAAGCTTCTCACCGAAGAGATACTCGATGAAACTAGAAGGGACGTCGCAGTTCAGGTGAGAAACATCGAACAGCAGGCGAAGGATGACGCCGAGGCTGAAGCCAAAAAGATTATAGCGCTCGCCATTCAGCGCTGCGCGGGTGACCAGGCGTCTGAGATGACGGTCTCCGTCATACCCATTCCGAGCGATGACATGAAGGCCCGCATAATAGGCAGAGAGGGCAGGAACATCAGGGCCATTGAAAACGCGACGGGTGTTGAGCTCATAGTTGACGACACGCCTGAGGTTGTCGTAGCATCCGGATTTGACCCCGTGAGAAGGGAGATTGCGAGACTTTCTCTTGAAAAGCTCATATCCGACGGCAGAATCCATCCCGCGAGGATAGAGGAGACCGTCGAGAAAGTCAAAAAAGAACTTGACGTCGAAATCAAACAGGCCGGCGAAAACGCCATGTTTGAAGTGGGTATCTACGGCATTCATCCGGAGCTTATTAAGCTTCTCGGAAGGCTCAAATACAGAACAAGTTACGGTCAGAACGTCTACAAACACTCAATTGAGGTGGCCAAGCTCGCCGGACTCATGGCCCAGGAACTCGGTGTTGACGTAAATCTTGCTAAGCGCGCAGGTCTTTTGCACGACATAGGAAAAGCCATTGACTTTGAACATGAAGGCACGCACGTGCAGCTCGGCGCAGATGTGGCGAGAAAATACAGGGAGAACAAATTCGTCGTCAACGCGATAGCGAGTCACCACGGTGACGAAGAACCCCTCACAATTGAAGCTGAACTTGTGGCGGCTGCCGACAGCATTTCCGGCGGAAGACCTGGGGCGAGAAGAGACACCGGAGCCAACTATGTGACGAGGCTAGAGAAGCTTGAATCAATCGCGATGGAGTTTGCCGGTGTCGAGAGAAGTTACGCCATCCAGGCGGGACGAGAGGTGAGAGTTATTGTTAAACCTGAAGTGATAGATGACGCACAAGCACTTTTCCTCGCGAAAGACATCGCGAAGAAGATTGAGTCGGAGCTTGAATATCCCGGTCAGATAAAGGTGAACGTCATTCGTGAGGCGAGAGTCGTAGAAATCGCGAAGTAAAAATTGAAGGTTGCATTATGAAAGGCGCGGCTTAAAGCCGCGCCTTTAAAAGTA
>JAJQAJ010000003.1 GCA_021203865.1 Clostridia bacterium | reverse complement strand
TTGACGAGCGCGGTCAGATTATGGAACGTCTGCGCGGCATGAAGGTCTCTGAACTCAAAGAAGAGATTGTTCGTCTGGAAATGAGGATTAAAGAACTGGAGTCATAGTCTCCGCCACACCACTATTCCCGAGGTCACAATGAGCATAAACTTCTCAAATCTCAAAAACGGTCACAGCACCTCTCAGGAAATTGAGGGGCTCACCAGGCGTTGTAACCTTTTAGAGGAGAAGCTAAAGGTGTACGAGACAAATAACCAGAAGCTCTTAAACAAGGGGATGAAAAGTGTTGTCGACGGGTATGTTAGACAGCTGGATGATAAAGATGAGGCCATACGCAATAAAGATGATAAGATAGCTGAATATATCGTAACCATTAAGACCTTGGAAGAGAAGATTAAAGATGATGCCAAAGTCATTGAGGAAAAGGACGCAATAATCAAGAATCTCGAGCAAAAACTCGCATACTTTACTGCGCAGAAAAAATCTGACGGCAACTGTTTGGGCATTCCCACGAGGGAGACATCCATAGACGCGGAAAAACGGAATCCCAGGAAGGATATAAACCTGAGAGAACACACCGGCAGAAAAAAGGGAAAGCAGGAAGGAACCCCGAGATGCAGCATGGTGCCGCCCGCAGAAGTTGATGAAGAAATTGAGATTCTGCATGAGCCGGAATCAACGATATGTGACGCGTGTGGCGGGACAATGAGAGATACCGGGAAATATATCGAAAAGGACGAATACGACGTTGAGGTCAAGGTCGTTAAGCGCAAGCACCTGTATGAGATATATGTCTGCGATGATTGCGGCAAGGAGTATCACGTCCCCATTTCCAACAATTTGAAGGAAGCCGCTCAATATGGCAACACGCTTAAATCTCTCATCACGTCTTTGGGTGTGACGGGCAACATGCCGGTAAACAAGATTGCTGAATTTGTTTCCGGAATAAGCGACGATCGTCTGCACATAAGTGAAGGCTACATTTGCAAGCAGTACAAGAACGCCGCGACGGCATTGGATAAATTCTTTGCGGATCTTACTGAGAAGTTGATCCATGAGCTCAACGTATTTTGGGATGACACCGTTATGATGACAAACGGACAGAGGGCGAACTTTCGTTTCTATGGGAATGATAAGATAGCCCTCTATTTTGCACATGAGACCAAAGGAATGGATGGCTTGATTGAAGACAATATTCTGACGAGGCTATCCAAAGACACCAGGGTCATACATGACCACAACGTGGTGAACTACAATGAGAGATTCCACTATATAAACGTTGAATGCAACCAGCACTTGGAAAGAGATTTGAAGAAAATCACTTTATATGACATGGATTTCACATGGGCAAAAGCCTTATATGATCACATTCAGAACATGATAAGGAAGAGGAATGAGCTTGTTGAAAAGGGCATTACTTCATTTAGCCCCGAGGAAATTGACGAGTTCTGGAAGACACTGGACGAGATTTTGAAAACGGGCGAAAAAGAAGATAAAGCCTGTGCGAATCCATATAGCAAAGTTGTTGAGCATCCGGTACTCGTGCGACTGAAAGCATACAGCAAAGAATACTTTTCCTAGGTGGAAGATTTCAGTATCCCGGTTACCAACAATCTAAGCGAGCGATCCCTTCGTGGGATGAAGACACATATGAAGGTGTCCGGACAATTCCTGAATGTAGAAAGGGCGAAGGATTATGGAAAGATAAAGAGCTACTTGGAAACATGCCGACGACACGGAAAGAATGAAATTGAAGCGCTCAGAAGGCTATTTGAGGGGAATCCATACACGGTGGATGAACTATTTGGGGAGAAATAGACCCTGTTCATTGTGGATAACTGCCGACCAGCAAAACTGACTAAAATCGGTTGCTGGTCTTTTTTTGTGGATAACTCGGGATTTCGGCCGTGAACAGTAACATCGTTTAAAAAGGCCTTTTGTGAAAATTGCGACACACCCGTGAAAAAAAGTTGCCTTTTGGTGGCGCTTTTGTTATTATTGACAAGCGATTTACATAAAAAAAGAGGCGGGCCCCCTTACATATATAATAGGGGAGCCGCGTGAATCTATGGAGGACGAAATGTCAGTTAAAAATGTGGCGCTCGTGTCGGCGATTGAAAAGGAAGGCATGAGGGACGACATCGCGAAATTCAACGTGGGGGACACCGTTCGCGTGGGATTCAAGGTCGTCGAGGGAACGAAAGAGAGAATACAGAACTTTGAGGGCGTCTGCATAGCCAAAAAGCACGGCGGAATCCGCGAGAGCTTCACCGTGAGAAGACTGTCGTTCGGCGTGGGCGTGGAGCGTGTGTTTCCGCTCCATTCACCCAAGATAGCGTACGTGCAGGTCGTGAGACGCGGCAAGGTACGCAGGGCGAAACTCTATTATCTTAGGGGACGCACCGGCAAGGCCGCGAAACTTAAGGAAATTAAATAAGTTAGAATTGAGTCTGCCGGGGCAGGCTCTTTTAATTGCCTTATGTAATCGCGAAGTGAAATTTTGGAGGGCGCTGTTTGAACGCCGGCCGCGCGGTTTATAAGTTATATGGAGTTTGTTTGTTTGAGGGGCGGCCTGTGGCCGCTTTTAGGAGTTCATAAATGGACCTTATAATAGTTGAGTCTCCGAGCAAGGCGAAGACCATTTCAAAATATCTCAAAGGAAAGTACAGAGTCGAGGCCTCGGGCGGGCATGTGAGGGATCTTCCCGAGCACACCATGGCCGTGCGCATGTCGGACTATGAGCCGAGATACGAGGTGCCCGAAAACAAAAAGGAGACGATAGCTAAGCTTTCCCAGGAGGCCAAAAAGGCGGGGAAGGTGTATCTCGCGACCGACCCCGACAGGGAGGGGGAGGCCATATCGTGGCATCTCCAGTGCGTTCTGGGACTTGACCCCGAAGCTGAGGACAGGATAGAGTTCAACGAGATATCGCAGCGCGCCGTCGAAAAGGCGCTTGAACATCCGAGGAAGATTAACCCCAACCTCGTCGACGCGCAGCAGGCGCGGCGCGTTCTCGACAGGCTCGTAGGCTACACGCTCTCGCCGCTTCTCAACACGAAGATCTTTTCCGGTGGGGCGTACCTTTCGGCGGGAAGGGTGCAGTCGGTGGCGCTGAGACTCATAGTCGACAGGGAGCGCGAGATAGAGGCATTCGTCCCGGAAAAATACTGGGGATATACGGCGGAACTTTTCGCGGGGAGCGACAAAAAGAACTCGTTCAAGGCGACCTACCTTCTCAAAAGACCCGGAGAAAACGTCGAGGCGGAGGAGGCGGAAGAGCTTTTCGGAAGGCTCAAAAAAGCGACGTATATAGTTAAGAAGGTCAAAAAGGGCACGCAGCGTCAGCACGCGCCCGCGCCCTTCACCACGTCGTCACTCCAGCAGGACGCGGCGAATAAGCTCGGGATGTCGTCTTCCGAGACCATGAAGCTCGCCCAGCAGCTCTATGAGGGCATGGACGTCGGAAATGACCACATCGCTCTGATAACCTATCTTCGTACCGATTCCGTGAGGGTGTCCGACGAGGCGCGCGCGGACGCGGCGGAGTTCATTAAAAAAAATTACGGACGGGAGTACTGCCCCGAAAAGTCCAACATATACAGCACTAAGAAGAACATTCAGGACGCGCACGAGGCGATACGTCCCATATCGCTTGAAAAAACTCCGGCGTCCTTGCAGGGGCTTATAGGCAAAAGGCACCTCGCGCTCTACAAACTCATATATGACAGGTTCCTCGCGTCCCAGATGTCCGAGGCGGTCTATGACACCATGCAGGTCGACGTCGAGGCGGAAGGGTGCGTTTTCAAGGCGAGCGGCAGGGTGGCGAAGTTTAGGGGCTACACCGCGGCATACACGGACGAAGGACCCGACGACGAGGAGGGTGATGAGAAAAAACTCTTCCCCGACATGAAGGAGGGGGACGAGTTGGGACTTTTGGGTCTTACGAAGGACGAAAAGGCCACCCAGCCGCCCAAAAGATACACCGACGCGTCGCTCGTTAAGACGATGGACGAAAAAGGCATAGGACGGCCCTCGACGTACGCGAGCGTCATTTCGTCGCTTTTCCAGAGAAAATATGTCGTGAGGGAGGGAAAGTCGATGGTTCCCACCGAGACGGCGTTCAGCGTCACCGACATGCTCACGAGGAACTTCGACGACATAATGGACATAAACTTCACCGCGAGGATGGAGGAAGACCTCGACAAAATAGAGGAGGGCGGCACTGAATGGAAGGCGCTCATAGGCGGCTTTTATCCCGGGTTCAAAGAGCGCGTCGACGCCGCCAAAAAGGAGGGAGAGGAGCTCACCGACATAAAGTGCGAAAAATGTGGGAGTCCTATGATAAGAAAAGTCGGGAAATACGGGACCTATCTCGCGTGCTCCGCCTATCCGAAGTGCAGCAACACCGTGAGCGAGGAAAAGGACGAAAAGTCCGGGACTTTGTGTCCGAGGTGCGGCGAGATGATGCTCATCCGCGGCGGAAGATACGGAAAATACAAGCTCTGTCCAAACCCCGACTGCAAGCAGACCCTTCCTTTGGACGCCGTCATTGACGAGGGCGAAAAGTGCGAGGCCTGCGGCGGGATTGTGGTCATAAAGTCGGGACGATACGGAAAATACAGGGAGTGCCTTGACTGCAAGGCGAGAAGCCCGCTCCGCGCCCCGGCTGCGGCGGACGCCGGGGACGACGAAACGGGCGGCGCGAACGCCGCCGGGACATGCCCCGAGTGCGGAAGGCCGATGCGGTACATGCGTTCAAAAAAAGGAAGGACATACCTCGGCTGCACGGGATATCCCGAATGCAAGTTTTTAAGCTGGGATCCGCCCACGGGCGACAAGTGCCCGCTCTGTCAAAGCCCGCTCGTCACGCGCGGCGGGAGGGTGTGCTGTTCGGACAGGAAATGCAAATACACAGTGAACTGAAATGACGGTGGATGTTATAGGCGCGGGACTTTCCGGATGCGAGGCGGCGTGGACGCTCGCGAATCTCGGCCATGACGTAAAACTTCATGACATCAAGCCGAAAAAATTCTCCCCCGCGCATGAGGACGAAAACTTTTGTGAGCTTGTGTGCTCCAATTCTCTGAAGAGTGCCGACGTGTACGGCAACGCGTGCGGGCTTTTGAAGGAGGAGATGAGAATTTTAGGCTCCCTCACGATGGAGGCGGCAAAAGAAACTTTTGTTCCCGCGGGCGCGGCTCTCGCCGTGGACAGAAAGCTTTTCGCGGGTTTTGTCACGGAGAAGATAAAAAGCCATCCCAAAATCGAGACGGTCTGCGAGGAGGTCGAAAAAATTCCGGACGGCTTTTCGGTCATAGCGACCGGACCTCTCACGCAGGGCGCGCTCGCCGGCGACATAGAGGAAAGGACGGGGAAGGCTCTCAATTTTTATGATGCCACGGCGCCCGTCGTGTCATATGACAGCATTGACATGGGAAAAGCCTTCACCCAGGACAGGTACGGAAAAGGAGACGGCGACTACATAAACTGCCCGATGGGAAAGGACGAATACTATGCGTTCGTGGACGAGCTTTTGATGGCGAAGCGCGCCGTCCTTCATGAGTTTGAAAAGCGCGAGATTTTTGAAGGCTGCATGCCGATTGAGGTGATGGCGGAAAGAGGTCCCGACACATTGAGGTTCGGTCCCCTAAAGCCCGTGGGATTGAGAGCTCCCGACGGCACGCGGTCGTACGCCGCGGTGCAATTAAGACGCGAGAGCGCCGAGGGGGACATGTACGGCATAGTGGGGTTTCAGACAAACCTCACATTCCCGGAGCAGAAGAGGGTTTTTTCCATGATACCTGCCCTCTCGCGCGCGGAATATCTAAGATACGGCGTCATGCACAGAAACAGCTTTTTAAACTCGCCCAAGTGTCTTGAAAAGGATTTTTCACTGAAAGGTGACGGAAGGGTCTTTTTCGCGGGCCAGATAACCGGCGTCGAGGGATACGTCGAGTCCGCGGCCGCAGGGATTTTGGCGGGCATAAACCTCGACAGGAAGATGAGGGGAAAGGATGTCCTCCTTCCGCCGCCCGAGACCATGACGGGAGCGCTCGCGAAGTTCGTGACGACTCCGAACAAAGACTTTGAGCCCATGAACGCGAACTACGGGATTTTGAAAAAAGACGGCGTGGACATACGCGACAAAAAGGAAAGATATAAGTTTCTCTCTTCTAGGGCTTTGGAGGAGATGAGAAAATTTTGGGACAAAATAAAAAGTGAGGTGTGAAAAATGGTCGAATTTCATTCCACAACCATATGCGGGGTAAAAAAGGACGGCGTCACGGCGATAGCGGGTGACGGACAGGTCACGATGGGCGAGTCCGTCATATTCAAGGGAAGCGCCAAAAAGGTGAGACGAATTTACGGAGACAGAGTTGTTCTCGGATTCGCGGGCTCGGTGTCCGACGCCTTTTCGCTCAGTGAGAAGTTTGAAGGCATGCTCAACAAGTTCTCCGGGAACCTCATGAGGTCGGCGGTGGAGCTCGCAGAAACCTGGCGTGACGGTCGGGCCGGAAAGCTCGACGCGCTCATGATAGTCGCGGACGCCGGCACGATGCTCATAATCTCCGGCTCGGGTGAGGTCATAGAGCCAGACGACGGCATAGCCGCGATAGGAAGCGGCGGAAACTACGCGCTCGCGGCGGCGAGGGCGCTCACGCAAAACACTGACTATGACGCTCAGACGATAGCCACGAAGTCACTCAAAATAGCCAGTGAGATATGCGTGTACACGAACGACAACATAATTTGCGAAACAGTGTGAGGAGGTGGCGGAAATGGAAATGTCCCCTAAGCAGATAGTGCACGAGCTCAACAAATACATAATCGGCCAGGACGAGGCGAAAAAGGCCGTCGCCATAGCGCTGAGAAACAGATACAGGAGGTCCCAGCTCTCCCCCGAGCTCATGGAGGAGGTCACCCCCAAAAACATTATCATGAAAGGCCCGACGGGCGTCGGAAAGACCGAAATCGCGAGGAGGCTCGCGAAGCTCGTCAAGGCACCGTTCATAAAGGTTGAGGCGACCAAGTACACGGAAGTCGGATACGTCGGCAGAGATGTCGAGTCGATGGTAAAAGACCTCGTCGAATGCTCCATGCGGCTTGTCAAAGAAGAAAAGATGGCTGAGGTGAGGTACAAGGCCACCGCCATCGCGGAGCGGCGCATAGGCAAGGTTCTCGCCGAGATGAAAAAAGACGAAAGAGGCGATTTTTCCAAAGAGATATTCGAGAACAACATAGTTGAGGACATCCACATAGGGAAATACGACAACACCGTCATAGAAATTGAGGTGAAGGACGCGCCGAAGCCGCTTGAGATGTCCGCGAACGGCGGTGCGATAGACTTGGGTTCGGTTTTCGACCGCATGAACGGCGGGAAGACCAAAAAGAGAAAGATGACCGTCAAAGAGGCGAGAAACATTCTCGTCGCCGAAGAGGCGGAAAAGCTCATAGACGAGGACGACGTCACGGAGGAGGCTTTAAGAAGGGCTGAGAACGATGGCATCATATTCATAGACGAGATTGACAAAATCGCCGGCAAGGGCAACACGAACGGCGCGGACGTGTCGCGAGAGGGCGTTCAGAGGGACATCCTTCCCATAGTCGAGGGGTGCACCGTAATGACAAAATACGGACCCGTGAAAACCGACTACATACTCTTCATCGCAGCGGGCGCGTTCCATGTCGCGGCCGTGGAAGACCTCATCCCTGAACTCCAGGGCCGTTTTCCCGTCATAGTCGAGCTCAAATCCCTGACGAAGGAGGATTTCGTGAACATTCTCACGACCCCCACAAATGCAATCACCACGCAGTACACGGCGCTTCTCGCGGTTGACAACATAGACCTTTCCTTCACTCAGGACGCGATAGAGAGAATAGCCGAGATATCCGAGGATATCAACATGACGTCGGAGGACATCGGCGCGAGACGTCTTCACACGGTCATGGAACACCTCCTCGAAGACATATCTTTTGAGGCGGGCGGAAGCGACTATCCCGTCATACCGCTTTCCGTGGACGCGAAATACGTCGAGGAGCATTTAAGCTCGCTCGTAAGGAACAGAGATCTCAAAAAATACGTCATATAGGATACAAAATAGATGATAAACATTCCAAAGGGAACAAAGGACATGCTCCCCAAAGACGCGGCCAAATGGCAGCACATAGAGAAGACGGCGAGGGATGTGGCCGAAACATACGGGTTTTGTGAAATAAGGACGCCCGTGTTCGAGCACACCGAGCTCTTTTCCCGCGGCGTGGGCGACACCTCCGACATAGTCAACAAGGAGATGTACACCTTCCTCGACAAAGGCGGAAGGTCGGTAACGCTGAAACCCGAAGGCACGGCGGGAGCCGTGAGGATGTTCGTCGAAAACAGGGGCGAGTTTTCCTCTCTTCCCGTCAAGGCCTATTACCTCACGCCGGCGTTTAGGTATGAACGCCCCCAGGCGGGCAGGCTTCGCGAGTTTCACCAGTTCGGCCTGGAAGTTTTCGGCTCTAAGGAGCCCATAGCGGACGCCGAGGTCATCATGGCCGCGGACACGTTCTTAAAACGTCTCGGCATAACCGGCACGAGGCTGGAGATTAATTCAATAGGATGCAGGTCCTGCCGGGCAAAATACCACGAGGCACTGAAAGAATATTTCAGGCCGCGTCTTGGCGAGATGTGCGAGCTTTGCCGGGAGAGGTTTGAAAAGAACCCGCTGAGGATTCTGGACTGCAAAAACGAGGAGTGCGGAAAAATCGCGGAAGGCGCTCCGGAGATAACGTCATATCTTTGTGAGGACTGCGAAAACCATTTTTCCGCGGTGAAATCCTTCTTAAAAGACGAGGGGCTTGATTTCACCGTGAACCCGAGGATAGTGAGAGGCCTTGACTATTACACACGCACGGTGTTTGAGTTCGTGTCGACCGATATCGGCGCTCAGGGCACGGTCTGCGGCGGGGGGAGGTACGACGACCTCATATGCGAGATTGGCGGAGGCGACGTCCCCGCGATAGGCTTCGCGGCCGGCATAGAAAGGCTCATGCTGCTCATGGAAAACACCGGGGTTGAATTTCCCAAGCGTTCCGGGCCCGAGATTTTTGTGGG
>JAJQAJ010000072.1:4991-9223 GCA_021203865.1 Clostridia bacterium | reverse complement strand
ATTCGGCGGCCATTTTATACTATATAATCGTTTTAAAGTTTTCTTGACAACGGGTGGTCCATCGGCTAAAATATTAACCGAGTGTATTGCGTCTTACACGCAAAAAAATAATGACGGCGGTAAAGATGTTAAGCGATATAGAAATAGCCGAGAAGTGCGAGATGAAAGACATTCGCGACGTGGCAAAAAAGATAGGTCTTTCCGAGGACAAACTCGAGTTGTACGGGAAATACAAGGCAAAGATTAATCTCAAAAAGACCGACCCTAAATCCAAACTCGTTTTGGTTACGGCCATAAATCCCACCGCGAGCGGTGAGGGAAAGACGACCGTTTCCATTGGACTTGCCGATGCGATGTCGAGGAGAGGGAAAAAGGTGTGTCTCGCGCTCAGAGAGCCGTCCTTAGGACCGGTATTCGGGATAAAGGGCGGAGCCGCCGGCGGCGGATACGCGCAGGTGGTGCCCATGGCGGACATCAACCTCCATTTTACGGGCGACTTTCACGCCATAACCACGGCGAACAATCTTCTCTGCGCGCTCATAGACAACCACATCTTCCGCGGAAACAGACTGGACATACAGAACGTCTTCTTCTGCAGGTGCATGGACATGAACGACAGAGCGCTTCGCGAGATAAGCTTTACGTGCGAAGCCGGCAAAATGGCGGGGTGCGAGACTTACAGCCGCACGGACCATGTTCAGATAACCGCGGCGTCGGAGATAATGGCAATCCTGTGTCTTGCTAAGGACATGGAAGACCTCAAAAAGAGGCTCGCGAACATAGTCGTGGGAAGCGACAGCAATGGTAACTATGTTTACGCGCGCGACCTGCACGCCGAAGGCGCCATGGCGGTCGTTTTGAAGGACGCTATAAAACCCAACCTCGTCCAGACCCTGGAAGGCACGCCCGCGGTAGTGCACGGCGGACCTTTCGCCAACATCGCCCACGGCTGTAATTCGATAATTGCGACCAAAACCGCCATGACGGTTTCCGATTACTGCGTGACCGAGGCGGGATTCGGCGCCGACCTTGGAGCCGAAAAGTTTCTCGACGCGAAATGCAGGATTGCGGGAATAGAACCCGACTGCGTGGTCATAGTCGCCACTGTCAAGGCATTGAAACTTCACGGCGGCGCTGTGAAAAATGAGCTCACGAAGGAAAATCTGTCCGCGCTGAAAGCTGGCATTCCCAATCTCACGAAACACATAGAGAACATCAGGAATGTTTTCTCAAAACCCGTTCTTGTCGCGATGAACAGGTTTGAAACCGACACTGAGGCGGAGATAGAGCTCGTCATGAAGGCGGTGGAAGATCTCGGCGTGAAGGCCGTGTTCTGCGACGTGTTCCTGAAAGGCGGGGAAGGCGGGCTGGAGCTCGCCGACGAGGTCATCAGACTTTGCGACAGGGAAAGCCGGCTCACGTACGCTTATGACCTCAAAGCCGACATAAAGACAAAGATTTCCGACATAGTCACAAAGGTATACGGCGGCGCATCCGTCGCGTACACCGCGGACGCGGAAGAGCGCATAGCCGAAATAGAGAAAAACGGCGTGAAGGACACCCCCGTCATCATCGCGAAAACCCAGTATTCGCTCTCGGACGACCCCGCGCTTGTGGCGAGACCCGAGGGCTTCACCGTGACGGTGAGGGATGTCGTGTACAAAGGCGGCGCGAACTTCATTGTCGCCGTTGCGGGTTCCATAATGCTCATGCCCGGGCTCGGGAAAGTGCCCGCGGCCGAAGGGATGGACATTGACGCCGACGGCGTCATCACGGGACTCTTTTAAACTGGCATCATCATGGACTTACCGGAACCTTCAAACTTCATAGAGGAAATAATCAACGAGGAGCTTTCCGGCGGAAAACTTGAGCCCGTGGGCAACAAAGTCACCGTGAGATTTCCTCCCGAGCCAAACGGATATCTTCACATCGGCCACATCAAGGCCATGTGCATAAACTTCGGCGTCAAGGAAAAGTACGGCGGGGAGCTCAACCTCCGCATGGACGACACCAACCCGTCCCATGAGGACGAGTCCTACGTCAAAGCGATAGTCGACGTCATCGACTGGATGGGTTTCAAATACGACCGTCTTCTTTACGCGTCGGACTACTACGACAAACTCTACGAGATAGCCGAAAAATACATTATGGACGGCAACGCGTACGTCGATGACCTTTCCGCGGAAGAGATAACCGCGACGAGGGGTACGCTCACGGAGCCCGGACAGAACTCTCCTTTTAGAGAAAGGTCCGCGGAGGAAAATCTCGAACTTTTCCGCGCCATGAAGGCGGGCGAGTACCCCGACGGCGCGAAAGTTCTGCGCGCGAAGATAGACATGTCGTCTCCCAACATAAACATGAGGGACCCCGTCATATACAGAATAGCGCACGTTCCGCATTACAGGACCGGTGACAAGTGGTGCATATACCCCATGTACGATTTCGCGCATCCGCTTTCTGACGCGATAGAGGGGGTGACACATTCGCTTTGCTCACTTGAATTTGAAAATCACAGGCCGCTTTACGACTGGGTGATAGAAAAAGCCGGTTTTCCCGCGCCAGTGCCTAGGCAGATAGAGTTCGCGAGGCTCAACATAACCAACACGCTGATGTCCAAGAGATATCTCAAAAAACTCGTGGACGAAGGTTTCGTGAAGGGCTGGGACGATCCGCGGATGCCGACGATAGCCGGACTTCGTTCGAGGGGCGTGCCTCCCGCGGCGCTCAAAAAATTCTGCGCGGACATAGGTGTGGCGAAGTGCTATTCCGTGGTCGATTCCGCGCAGCTTGACGAGTGCATAAGGGACGAACTTAACACGACTGCCGAAAGGGCCATGGCCGTCATGAACCCTCTTTTGGTGACCATAACAAACTACGAAGGCGAGGAGGAGGTCGAAATAGAGACCAACCCCGTGCGGGGCGACGGCAAAAGGCCGGTTAAGTTCACCGGGCGCGTCTACATTGACAGGGACGATTTCGCACTTGTTCCCCCTCACAAATACAAAAGACTCACTGAGGGCGGCACCGTGAGGCTCAAGGGCGCGTACATAATCCGCTGCGACGAGGTCGTGTACGGCGAACTGGGCGAGGTTGTCGAACTTAGGTGCACATATTTTCCCGAGACCCGTTCGGGCTCGGGCCTTACGAGCGACATAAAGGCCAAAGGCGTCATTCAGTGGGTTGACGCGAAATATGGTGTGGAGGCGGAAGTCAGGGAGTACAAAAGTCTTCTCACGGACGAGATGTATCCCGACCAAGACTACGCCGAGAGGCTCAACGAAAGATCGGAAAACATGTTCACCGCGCTTTCCGAACCGTATGTGGCCACCGCGCCAGAAAACACGGCTTTTCAGCTCATGAGAGTCGGCTATTACAAAAAGATGACTGACGGAGAGAAACTTGTGCTTTCCGAAATCGTCACGCTGAAGGACAGTTTCGACGTCAAGACGCGCTGACGGAAAATAAGGCATTCAAGGACTGACGGGCATGAACACAATTTTTTTGATTTCCATTATAGTGGTGGTGGTTTTCGCCGTCCTGGGCTTTTTCATCGGGCTCGGAAAAGGTTTTTCCGAGGTCCGCACGTGGAGCTCGGAACTTGTGCTGTCCGCCGTCGTCACATGCCTTGTCGCTTACTACACTAAGGACTCTCTCTCCTATGACGCATACTTTTTTGTGGTTCTCGCGACGTGCGTCGTGTCTATTCTTCTTTTCGTTATCATCGACAGGATAATGAAGTCGGCGTTCGGTGACGGCAAGGGAGGCGTCGACAGATTTTTCGGCGGCGTCGCGCTTCTCATAAAGGGAGCGACGATAGCGACGCTTATTTTGGGGTTCATCCTCATAATCATGAATATGGCCCTGCCTATGAGCAGCATGCCGGATGGCGCGAGCGGTATAACATTAAGCTATTATGAGTTCATTGACTCAAATTTCTGGACAAAGTTCGGACCAATTCTTTTTGACACCATAGTCATAGGCATCATTCTGTCGTCGTTCCGCGCGGGTTACGAACACGGCGTTCTCTCCGCACTCTGGGGAATTGTCGAAATTGTGCTCGTAATAGGCTGCGTCGTCGGCGCGTATCTTCTCGCGTTTCAGGCCAATGTGTTCATGAACATCGGCGACTCCATAGGCGCGAACCTCAACATGGACCTCGGCGAAAGCATGAGTCAGATAATCGGAAGGGCCATCATGGCCGTCATCATCTTTGTCGTCCTTCTCGTCATTGT
>JAJQAJ010000072.1:0-4891 GCA_021203865.1 Clostridia bacterium | reverse complement strand
ACCTTCACGTCCATATTCTTCACGCACAACATACTTCTCGACATGCAAAGCATGGTGGAGTTTTTCAGGAACATATCTCTCATAGAACACATGGTTTAAACGCTTGACTGAATTTAAGGAGGCCCGCTCATGAAGGTGATTTTGCTTTGCGACGTCAAAGGTCAGGGGAAAAAAGGTGACATAAAGGAGCTCAACGACGGCTACGCGAGGAACTACCTCATTCCCAAGGGACTCGCTGAGATAGCCACGCCGCAGAAGATAAACGAGATAAAGCAAAAAAACGAAAGCGAGAGGTACAGGAAGGCGGAGGAGGAGAAAATGATCCGCGCCATGGCGAAGGAAATGTCCGGAAAAACCTTTCCCGTGCGGATGAAGGCGGGGACGAGCGGGAGGATATTCGGTTCCGTCACCGCGCAGAACGTGTCCGACGCGCTCGCGATGGAGGGGTATGACGTAGACAAGAGGAAGGTCGTCATTCCCGCGCCAATCAAAATGGTTGGTGTGTACGACATAGAGCTCAAATTTTTTGAAGGTGTCAGCTGCAAAATCAAAATAAATGTTGAAGGCGTGTAAACAGGGTTAATTTTAACCATCAAAGAGATGCCGGCTGAGGGGCAGATGCTTACAGGCGTAATTGATATAGGTTCAAATTCCGTCCGCCTCATGATGTGGCAGGACGGAAAAACTTTGTATAAGGAAATAAACACGACGAGGCTTGGTGAAGGTACCGCTCTGTCGAGGACTCTTCTTTTGGAGGCGATGGAAAGAACAGTCTTAGCGGTTTCGGCGTTCGCGGAAAAAGCGAGGAGAGAAGGTGCGGAAGATGTTCTCGCGTTCGCGACTGAGGCCGTGCGATCTGCGTCAAACAGGACGGATTTTCTGAATGCCGTCAAGGACGCGGCAGGGCTTGAGGTCGACGTTCTTTCAGGTGAAACCGAGGCGGTCATGGGTGCAGTGGGCGCCCTGTCCGGGGGTGACGGCGTTGTCATAGACGTGGGCGGAGCGAGCGTGGAGGTTACATGTCTCCGCGGCGGAAAGGTTAAGTTCGCGAGAAGTTTTCCTGTGGGCTGTGTAAGAATTTATGATGTTGCGGGAAGAGATTACGATTTGACGTACAGAGCCGTGGATGAGGCTCTCTCCGGCATAGACCTTCCCATGTGTGACGGTCTTAAATGCTATTCGATAGGCGGCACGGCGACCTCTCTCGCCGCGGTGGCTCTGGGGCTTGAAACTTATGACCCCGCGGCCGTCGACGGCTATGTTCTCGGCACGGACTGGCTTGATTCATTCGCAAAAAGCGCGTCTTTACTTTCCGTTGAAGAGGTGAAGGCCATGAAGGGCATGGACCCCCGCAGGGCGGATGTCATAGGCGGCGGGGCGCAGATTCTCGTCTATCTCGCGCGAAGGCTCAGAAAGGAGGAAATAACCGTGTCCGAGGCGGACAACCTGGAAGGTTACATGTTGCTTCGCGGTCGCCCTTTTGAGCCATGAAATATTATCTCAAACGAATTTACTATTATGCGGTCATAATCATATCGATAGCGCTGGCGGTGTTTTGCGGGGTGCTGACGTACAACCAGTCTTCGGATTATTCGTCGAGGAACATGGTCTACTACGTCGTCGGCTTGGTTCTATGCTGGTACGCGTCGCTTCAGTTCCATGAGTGCGGTCACAAACTTTTCGGACTCTTCTGCGGCATGGACGCCAAAGTGCAGCCGGGAAGAATATTCTCGTCGGCGATAGGATGCGAAATAGCCCCGAGATACGAACTTCCCAACATCAGAAAAAGCTTCATCGTGACAACGTCCGGCGGGCTTGTCACCAATCTTCTTCTTCTCGCCTGCGGGATAGTGTTCACGGTTTTGCCCGTGTCGGCGCTTGGAAGCGCGTATGTGCTTGACGTCATACTTCGGGGACTTCTCCCCACTTCGTTCTACATATTCTGCATCAACGCCGTGCCCTGCATGTACAAAGAGGGGCGGACGGACGGTCTCGCGATTTTGGAGGCCGTAAGAGGCGATGACGCGTACAAGGTCGCGGAAGCCATACTCAAAGTCCAGGGCGTCGTCAACACGGGAATTGAGCTCAAATATGTCGGTGAGGCGAGTCTCATGAAGGTTCCGCAAATACAGGAAGACGACCCGTATTTCATAATTCTGACTGAGCTTCGCGCGGAATATTATAAGGCCATAGGAAATGAAAGAAAACACGAGTTCTATCAGAAGCGCTATGAAGGTCTTGTGAGAAGATACATGCCGAAGAAGGCAAAAGGTAAAGAAAAAAATGTCCGGAAGCAGTAAAAACAACAAACAGCTGAAATGCGCCTCGTGCGGCGGGAAACTTGTCAAAATCGGTGACGGCCTTTACAAGTGTTCGCTCTGCGGAAAAAAGAAGAGAGTTGAGGAGGAGCGTGAGCCTCTCCAAAAAGAGTCCATAGCCTTTGAGTCCGAAAATGTCCGGACAGCTGACACTGAAAAGGGAAAAGCCGAGAAGACGCCGGAGAAAAAGAAATCCTCTAAGGTGGCCGGCGCGGGCGCCGCGCCCGCCAATGGCAAAAAAACCGCCGAAAAGACGGAGAACGCCCCCGAGGCCGTGCCCGGCAAAGAGACCACGAAAAAGAACCCCCAGTCCAAAAAGAAAGGCACGAAGCAGCCTTTCCCGCACAAAAAATATCCCAAAGCCGAAAAAGCGAAGGTTGACATGCCCGTGGCCCCGGAAGAGCCCGCACCTTCGCCTTCTCCGATACCAAAAGCTGAGCCCGAAAAGGCTGACAGGGCGTTAGAGCCCCAAAAGCGGCCTTATGACGATGAGCCTTTTGAAGATGTCGACATTGTCATTCCTCCTTTTCCTTATGTTAGGACGGAGGGCCTCAAGGAGGTGCCCGCCTCGCCCGATATGGAGCTTAAAATCGGCGGTTTTAAACCCATTTGCGGCGTCGAAGAAAGATTGTACGCGGGCGGCGTGAAGGACGGTGAAGGTTCGTTCACCTGCCCGGACGGCACGAGATATGAGGGCGGACTTCGCGACGGACTCCGCTTTGGGAAAGGCAGAACCGAATATGGGAGTGGTGATGCGTATGAAGGCGAGTATGACCGGGACGCCGCGTGCGGCAAGGGCATCATGACGAAGAGTGACGGCACGATGTACGCCGGGATGTTTGACGGCGACATATGGTGCGGCAAAGGCATATACAGGGACCTTTACCAGTATCTGCACGTCGGAGTGTTCGGCTACAAGACATTTGAGGGAAACACCTATCTTCCCGATGAGAACGCCATAACCGAGGATGAACTTTATAACGAGGTTGAGTCGTGGTTCGGTGACGAAAGCTAAAAAAAGCCCGCGGTATCGCGGGCGAATTTTTTTTTTGCGTTTCAGTTTTTCAGGGACGTGTCGTACGTCCTTTCTTTTTCGCAGTATTCCGAGGTTTTAAGTCTTTTTACCTCGGCTTCCGCGTCTTCGACGTATCCGTCGAACGATAGGTCTTTGAAGGGAAGTTTTCCGTCTTTTTTTTGTCCGAACTCGAATTTTCCGAGATACTCGACGGCTCCCACGCCGCCATGCGTCTCAACGCTCCCCAAGTCAAACCTCTTGTAATGTTCGTTTGGTCCCAATATGATGTATCGAAAGTCCGTGATTTTGAGGGGCAGTGTGAGTTTCATGTGCTCGGGCCGGAAAGGATCGTATCCCAAAGGGAGAGCATCTTTTTTTTCATAAAGTTTCACGTACACGTCAAATCTTCCGTCTTTTCGTTTTGTGAAGAAAAACCTGTCGTCAGCTTTGAGAACGTACTTTTTTGCGAGCGAGGAAAGGTTTTCTTTTCCCCTATCAAACCAGCCGGGGTGTTTTTCAGAAAATGCGCTCCAGTAGACATCGTCTATTTTTTTGAGTTCGGCCATGTCTATCCTTTTCGCTGTTATCTCAGCGTCGGAAATGACGCCTCTCACGCCAACTCCGTAAAATTGCGTCCCGTTTCCTTTTTCCGTCTCGAAGCGCAGTTCATGTGGTGTGGGTAAAAGCGCGTATCCGCCGTGGCAAGGGAGAGATGCAAAGTCGAGCGAGGAAATCTTAAGTTTTCCGTCAGCGAGGATTAGGTCCCTTATCGCTATGTCACCGCTAACGAGAAAGGCGTCGCTGTCTTTCCTGCCGCCCGGGTTGTATCCCGACGGCTCCGCCGAGAAAAAGAAATAAGGTACGCCGTCGCTGATTTTGACGAACGTCATTCCGTCTTCCGTGATGCTCACTCCGGACAGAAAATTTTTGAGCTTCATATCGGCCTCTTGGCTGTTTTTACACTATCATAGTAAGCGTAAGCGAAAAAGTCAAGAGAGAAGCCATATTGAGATTTCCTTAGAGGCCCCATTGACTTGACGCCGCCGCGCGCGCGTTGTAAAGTAGAAAGAAAAAAAGGGGAAGATTCATGGCGAACGAGGACAAGGACATACTTGACATTTTGCTTGACGATGACAACAGGGACCCCGTGACCCTGACGCTCGGAAGCGGAAAGGAATACGAGTTTGAGCAGGTCGCCGTAATTCCCTATGACGACAAGATATACGCCGTGCTGCATCCTCTCGCGTATGTCGAAGAGCTGGACGCGGGCGATGATGACTGCCTTGTGTTCTATGTGGACGAAGACGACCCCTCGCACACGCTGAGGACGGAGGACGACGATGAAAAGGCCGAGGCCGTCTATGACATCTACATATCCCTTTTGGAGGAAGACGGGGACGACTGACGCGTCTTCATGTTGTCCGGGCGGCGGAGACGCCGTTTTTTTTTGCGCCGAATTTTTTATCCCGGGTTAATTTTAACCTTTTGTGCCGAGCCTCGGCACCTCAGCCGTGTGTTATGAAATTATATTATAATGTTTATTTTTAACGTATAATAG
>JAJQAJ010000061.1 GCA_021203865.1 Clostridia bacterium | reverse complement strand
TCAAAAGTCGCACTCATAAAAATGGCCGGGACAATTAGTCTCGGCACAAATTGAATAATTAAGGTCGTCTATAACACTCAATCTCATCCACCATTTCGGATTTTCTCATACAGTCAAAAAGCTCCGGACATTCAGCGACAAAATGAATTATTTTATATTCACCTCTATCCGCAGAAATCACTCTTTGGTGATGCCCCTCGCTTTACAATAGCTTTCCTTAGACGACATACATTAGGTATATGGTGCTTTCAGGCACTAAGTCCATAGTGCCTCCCTCTACGTTCTCACGCCGTGCTCTTTCAAAAAAGCCTCTATCCTGTCCACAGCCTCAATGAGCTGCTCCATTGACGTCGCGTAAGAACATCTCACATGGTTTTTCCCTGCCGCCCCGAACGCCGTTCCAGGCACAACGGCGACTTTTTTGGACATCAAAAGCTCGCCGGCGAACTTTTCGCCGTCCATTCCCGACACCTCGACGCTCGGGAAAACGTAGAACGCGCCCCTCGGCTGGAAGCATTTGAGACCCATGTCATTGAATGAGTTCACCATGAACCTCGCGCGTCTCTCGTATTCGTGGTGCATGTCCTCGACCTCGGTGAAGCCGTCAGAAAAACCGTCCTCCAGAGCGCTTATGGCGGCGTGCTGGCTCAATCCCGGGGCGCAGAGAATGGAGTACTGGTGTATTTTGAACATCGCTTCATCCACCTCGGGGGGAGCCGCGACATATCCCACTCTCCAGCCCGTCATCGCGAAGGCCTTGGAAAATCCGGAGATTAGGACGGTGCGCTTCACCATGTCACCCAGGGAGGCTATCGAGCAGTGTCTTTTGCCGTACGTGAGCTCCGCGTATATCTCATCCGAAATGACAAGGATGTCGTTTTTTTCTATGACCGGGATTATCGCCTCAAGCTGTTCTTTTGTCATTATCCCGCCCGTGGGATTGTTGGGGAAAGCTAAAATGAGGGCCTTGGTCTTAGGAGTTATGACGCTCTCCAGCATTTCGGGGGTGAGGATGAACTCGTTTTCGGCGACGCAATCAAGCGCCACGGGCGTGCCGCCCGCCATCGAAACCAGGGGCGCGTACGAAACATAACCGGGATCCGGAACGAGGACCTCGTCTCCGGGCTCGCAAATCGCCCTCAGCGCGAGGTCAATGCCTTCGCTCGCGCCGACCGTGACAAGGACGTTGTCGGGTTCATAACACACGCCGAAACGGTCATGAAGATATCTGCAGATGAGCTCGCGAAGTTTCGGGAGCCCGCGGTTGCCCGTGTACTGCGTGTAACCCTTCTTTATCGACTGTATGGCGCCCTCCCTTATGCCCCACGGCGTTATGAAATCGGGCTCACCCACGCCTAGCGATATTGCGTCCTCCATCTCCTGGGCTATGTCGAAGAATTTCCTTATGCCGCTCGGCTGGAGTTCCCGGGCTTTCTGGCTTACAAAACTTCTCATCAGGGCTGAACGCTTAAGCGCTGCGTGGGGGAAAGCTTTGAGGTTCTGGCTCCCTCCACTTTGTATTTTTTGAGTATGAAGTGCGTGGCCGTCGAAAGCACGTCGTCATATTTGGAGATTTTCTCGGACACGAACCTTGAGACGTCGCGGAGCGACTTTCCCTCCACAATGACGGCGAGATCGTACGCGCCGCTCATGAGATATAGGTTCCTGACCTCGGGAAGGTCGGAGAGATCCTCGGCTATCGCGTCGAAGCCGCTTCCTTTGTGGGGCGTAACCTTGACCTCAATGAGCGCCTCAACTTTATCATCCGTCTCTTTGTCGGCGTTTATGACCGCCGTGTATTTGACTATCGTCCCCTCGTCTTCAAGAGATTTGACTGTTTTCGCGGCCTCTTCCTCCGTCACCCCGGCCATGCGGGCGAGTTTTTCCGTGGAAATCCTGGCGTTTTCCCTGAGCGCTTCCAGTATACGGTTTTCAATGTCCGTCATGTTTTCTCCTCATAAAATCGCGGCCTTCCCGCGTCATGCGAAAAACAGCGTTTCGCGCTTGCCATGCGGAAAATTCGTGATATAATTTTTGATATGTTCAGAATTTGGGCCAAAGTCATGAAAGACGGCAAAATAGTCAGCCAGACGACATATGAGAGCGACGCGAAGTTCGCCTATTCCGGCTTTTTTGAGTATCTTACCGCCGTGTGTTCGGAGCTTGACATCTCCACGCCCGTGCTCATGAAGACGCACATCTTCAACTACGCGAAATTCGGCACCGTCACTTTCCGACCGAGAGACTTCACGGAGCCCGTCGACTTCGACAAGCTGATTTTGGAAAACGCGTCTTCATAAAACTTCGTTTTGAGTTAAGGCACCCGCTCCGGGTGCCTTTTTTCGCTATATGAATATCACGAAGAGTGACACAACGGCCGCTATGATCACGACGCTGATTACCGGCATCACGCAGCATCCCATGCCCCGTCTGGGCGGCCGCCGGCCGCCTCTCGGAGGAGGAGCACCTCTCCCGCCGCCGCCTCTAGGTCCCGGTCCAGGCATGACGGCACCGCCTTATCTTCCGAGCCAGCCGCCGTCAACCGCGACGGTGAAGCCGTTGACGTAATCGCTCGCTTCGGACGCGAGGAAAACTGCCGCTCCCGCGATGTCGTCGGGAGTGCCCCACCTGCCGGCGGGGATTCTCGCGAGTATGTCCGCGGACCTTTCGCCGTCTTCGCGAAGCTCCTGCGTGTTGTTCGTGGCCATGTATCCAGGAGCTATGCCGTTGACGTTGATGCCCAGTTTCGCCCATTCGTTGGAAAGCGTCATCGTTATGCCGTGAACGCCCGATTTAGACGCGGTGTAGGAAGGCACGCGGATGCCGCCCTGGTATGAAAGAAGCGACGCGATGTTTATGACTTTGCCCCTGGTCTTTCCGCCTTCACCCTGCTTTATGAACTGCTGGGCGACGGCCTGGGTGAGGAAGAACACAGTCTTTAAGTTGACGGCGATGACGGAGTCCCAGTTCTCTTCCGAGAACTCAATGGAGTCCTGTCTCTTTATTATCCCTGCGTTGTTGACGAGAATGTCAATTCTCCCGAACTTTTTGATGGTCTCGCTGATGATGCCCGGGATGACGTCGCAGCTGGAAAGGTCGGCCAAATAGTTGTAGAAGTTCTCCTTCCCGCATATCTCCTCGGTCTCCGTGCTAGGTCTTCTGGACACGCCGACCACTTTGGCGCCGGCTTCGACGAACGCCTTGCACACCCCTTGGCCGAGCCCGGTGTTGGACCCCGTCACGATGGCGACTTTGCCTTTGAGGCTGAATTTGTCAAGTATCATGTTTTTCTCCTCTTAAATGATGTATTTTCACTGTCCGCGAAATTTACTTTGGTTAAAATTAACCTCGTTCCACCTCGCAAGTCCATTATACCATGTTTTTTTCAAAATTCAAGATTTTTTGAAATTTATCTCACAGCCCGGAGAAATTTTATAGGTTTCTCCCCTTATCTCAATCCAGACGGGCCGGGCCGACGGGTTGAAAACCCTCTCACCGTCCAGCGAAAACTCAAGTCTTCCGTACGCCGTCACATAGGACACGATGTCGATTGTCGTGGCGCGCCAGATCCCTTCCGCCCCGGAAAGCTCTTTTACGAACTTTTCCGCTTTGTCCCACAAACCGAAGTCGTCGAGCTCGTACGCGTGTCCCCAGACGTAGAAGAGCCGCGCGTCCCTGTCCTTCCCCATGGCCCTCGGGTCCTCCTTCACGAATTTTTCGGCGAGGGCGCCTGTCTCATCCTCCGTGAAATGCACGGTGGGGTCAAGTCTCAAAAAGTCGGAAGGGACGTCAAAACCGTAAGTCGACGCGGTCGTCCTCGCGTACACCACACCTAGGCTTTTTAGCATCCCCACGACGCCGTCGTCATACGCGCCGTACGCGTAAGCCATGCCCCGGATTATGCCGCCGAACGTCTTTTCGAGGTATTCCCTGCACCTTAAAACCTCCCCGGCCGCCTCATGGAGCGGCACCTTAGTCAAAAAGAGGTGTTTCGCGCCGTGAATGGCTATCTCCTGTCCGCATTCCGAATAGGTTTTTATGGCCTCCTCTTCCCCCATGCGGCCGTGCCAGCCCATGTATTCCTCACCGAAACACTCCGAATTGAGGTTGAATGAGCACCGGAGGCCGTACTTTTTCAAAAGAGGTATGAGCCTTTTGTCCGCGCCCACTCCGTCGTCGAAACTAAGCGCCAGGGCCTTCGCCGCGCCTTCCGGAAAGCGCATGAATTTTTCCTCGCACAGCTGGGTTTTAAGATCTATCATTTCCCGTCCTCCTCTTTGTCCGACCCGTCCGGGACGTCTTTTCCGCTGTTTTCCGCGTCCGGAAGCGTCACATTGACTTTAAAGCCGTCGTCCTCTCCCTGCGCCCCTCCGTCACCTCCGCCGGCGAGCGCCGTCACGGGCTCCTCTTCCCGCAAAAGACCGGACTTTTTCTTCCATCTGCCGGAAAGAAGCCTCGCGAGGAAGATTATCGACCTCACGACCCAGTCGGAACACATGGCTATCCAGTACCCCAGCGCTCCCATGTGAAGGCCCGTGACTCCCGAGACGAGAAGCCAGCAAAGCCCGACTCTCACCACCACCATGGAGATTATCGCGCCCCACATGACGTATCTCACATCGGAGGTGGCCTTCAAAATGTTCGGCGTTATGAACGAGAGCGGATACGTCACGAACTGGATGGAGAGACAGAAATAAAGAAGTTCGACGGCGAGCTCCTTCGCCTCATCGACATAGGA
This sequence comes from Clostridia bacterium, assembly GCA_021203865.1. Lineage (GTDB taxonomy): Bacteria > Bacillota > Clostridia > Christensenellales > Borkfalkiaceae > Coproplasma. The sequence continues at coordinate 34,577 of JAJQAJ010000061.1, read as the reverse complement.
GTACATGTTGTAGACCATGGGCTTCGCGCAGCCCATGATTACAGCCACCGCGACGGCGTTGGCGATGTAACCTATGAGGAACATCCGCTTCATGTAATATTTGACCTGATCGGGGTCTCCCGCACCCACGGCCTGACCTATGACCGTGAGGACGGCCGTGCCTATTCCGCCGCCCACGACGGACGCGTAGTTGTTGAGGGATTTGGCCATGCTGTTGGCGTTTGCCTCTATGTTCGCGCCGAGTTCGGCGTTATAATAGTACCCGTTGTTGACAAACGAAGAGGTGAAGACCTTCCCGAGCTGGAAAAGGCAGTTCTCTATCCCGGCGGGAACGGCGATATAAAGGATGTGCTTCACGAGCTTGCCGTCAAACCGGAACTTTTCAAAGACCTTTATGTGCACGAGACGCTCCTTTCTCGTGATGAGGTAGAGCGTGTAAAACGCCGGCACCATCCTCGACACGAGTGTCGCCACGGCCGCGCCCACCACGCCCCAATTGAAAACGTAAATGAAGAGAGCGTTGAGTCCGACATTGATGACAAGGCTTATGGCGGCCGAAATCATGGTCACTCTGCTCTTCCTCTGAGCGCGCAAAAGAGCCGCGTTGACGTTGAAAAGACCTATGAAGGGAAATGACGCGGCGGTTATGTAAAAATACTGTTTCTGGTATCTGAACGTCTCCTCACCGACGTTCTTTTTGCTGAAAAAAAGGCTGAGAAGCGGCCCGTTCAGGGCGACGCATATGAGGGCGAGGCCCAAAGCGACAAGCACCACCAAAACGACAACCTGTTTCGCGCTCCTGTTCGCTTCATCGACTTTGTTCGCGCCCAGAAACTGCGACGTCACAATGACACCGCCCGTCGCGAACGCCGCGAAGAGTTGGATTATGAGGTTGTTTATGTCGTCGACGTTGGACACGGCGTTTCCCGCACTGCTCCCGATGCTCGACACCATCATGCCGTCGAAGACACCGAGCGACGTCGAAAAAATCTGCTCTATCACAATGGGCAGCATCAAAAAAAGGAGCGCTTTGCCCGTGAAGAGAGTGTATTTTGGTTTCTCTTTTTTTACCTTGTCCATCCGCCCGGCCATCTGTCAACGATTATCTTCAATTATAAACCCTGCATGAATAATGTAAAGAGGAAACGGGAAAATTTCACCCCGCCTTCACCCTTCACAGAGTTTGGCTACGCGAAAATATGAGAATTTCACGTCCCCACGGCCCATGGCGAAAAGACCCACGCGCGCGCCCGTCCAGACGCCGGGAGAAGGAAAAAATCTCGTGCCGACATCGTATCCGTCAACATGGAACCTGCATTCCGCGCCGACATAGGAGTCTTTTCGGAAAGAGCGGCAGACGAGCGTAATTTTGTGCGTGTCGCCCTTTTCCCGCATGTGAAAAATCTCTTTCCACGCGTCGCCTTCCTCCCTCGTGAGCGTGACAAAACGATGGTCATCGTCCCGGCCCGGAAATTCGAGGAAAAAGTTCACCCTGCCGAGGACGCATACCCCGGCACTCCCGAGATCGAAGCCGGAGAGGTCTATATCGGTTTCCGCCGTAAAGTCAAAGCAGGGAAACCTCACGCTCAGAACGTACGGGAAAGCCTCGATTTCGTCGCCTGGCCGGGCGTGAAGTGTGAGCCCGCGGCGGGCGTCAAACCAGCCGTCCTCACACACCGCGGGGGTCTGCCACACACGGGAAAGCCCGTTTTTAAAATCGTCGTCGAAGGATATTCCGTCGCCATGTGTGACTTCGACGGGAAATTCCCCGCCTTCCACGGGCGTTCCGAAGCCATATTTGTCTTTTTTGAGACCGACAGTCGGCCAGCCGTCCGCCCATTTTACGGGTTCGAGGTAAATCACCCTGCCGTACGGGCCCGCGGACGCGTAGTGCAGAAAGGCCCAGCCCCCGTCCGGAAGATCGACGAGCGCGCCCTGATGGGGACCTTTGACTTTTGTGTCACCTTTCATGAGAACCGTTTTCGCCTCATACGGACCGTATACGTCTTTGGAACGCAGCATGACCTGCCACCCGGTTTCAACCCCGCCCGCGGGGCAGGAGAGGTAAAACCAGTCCCCGATTTTGTGGAACTTCGGACCCTCTATCGTGGGGTTTCTCACCGGGTCTTCGTACACCGTGCGAAAAGGGGAGAACCTCTCCTTTAAATCCCTCGACATCTCACAGACGTCAATCCTCGAATTGAAGCCCGCTTTACTCTTCGCGTACGCCACGGCCATGTACGCTCTGCCGTCATCCGTCCAAATGGGGCAGGGGTCCTCCAGCCCCTCGCCGTCCAGAATCTTCACGGGCCGCGACCACTCACCGTGAATGTCGGAGGTTTCGCACATGTATATTCCCTCCCCATAGAGGGGAAACACGCAGTAGAACTTCCCCGCACGGTATCTTAACGACGGTGCCCAGACTCCCTCGCCGGGACGGACACTTTCAAACCCGCGCGGAAGTTTTTCCATGACGTGGCCTATAAGCTTCCATTCCACTAAGTTGACAGACTCCATGAGGGGTATCGCGGGGCTGAAATTGAACGACGATGAGACCATGTAAAACGCGTCTCCCACGCGGATGACGTCCGGGTCGGGGAAATCAGCCTCAATTATGGGGTTTTTATACGTCATCATGGTCTCTCCTTTCCGGTTTCGTGCTGAGATACGAATAGTACACGCACTCAATGTTCGCGTTGTAAAGTTTTTTCCGCGCGTCCGCCCTTTTTTCGAAAAATCTTTCAAAGCCTTCAAGGGAAGTGAGAACGTACGCGTTCCAGTCGGGAAGCGCCCTCACGACTTTGCCGAAGTCCGCCATGAGCCTTTTCGCCTCTTCGACGCTTTCCATCCTCTGCCCATACGGAGGGTTGGACACGAGCACGCCTCTTTTGACGTCGGAAGAAAACCTCCTCATGTCCGCCGTCTCAAAACGGACGGCTTTCCCCACACCCGCGCGCGCCGCGTGAATTTTGGCTGTCTCCACCGCCCTCGGGTTTATGTCGGCGCCGTATATGTCCACCTTTCTTTCCGGAGTTTCTTTGTCAAGAGCCTCCTCAAGCGCTCTTCCGTGAGCGGAGGTGTCAGCCACACGCCAGTGCATAAAATCGAAATCCCGCGATTTTCCCGGGGCGACGCTGAGGGAGCGCATGGCGGCCTCTATGGGAAGAGTGCCGCTGCCGCAGAATATGTCGGCAAAGGGTTTTTCCGGGAAATAATAGGTCATGTCTATGAGGGCCGCGGCGAGAGTTTCTTTCAGCGGAGCGTCATAGGGAAGACACCTATACCCCCTTTTGTGGAGCCCCTCGCCAGACGTGTCCAGAGTGAGTGTTACCTCGTCGCGGAAAATCGACACGCCGACAATCGTCCTCGGACCATCCTCGGGCAGGACCCTCAAACCGAACTTTTCGCAAAGTCTCGTCACAATCGCTTTCTTCACGACAGAGCCCGCCGCTTTGACCGCGCCGAGCGCGCTTTTCGCGCTTTTGCCCTCCATGAAAATCGCGCTGTCTTTTTGGAGGTAGTCCTCCCACGGCACGGCGAGAGTCCCGTCAAAGAGCTCGTCAAAGGTTTTCGCGTCAAACCTTCCGACCTCAATGAGCACCCTCTCTCCTGAGCGGATGAACATGTTTATCCTCGCGACGTCATCCCAGCCGCCTTCCACAGCGATTCTGCCGTTTTCCGCGGGCGCCTTTTCGTAGCCCATGGCTTTTAGTTGTCTTTTTACCACGGCTTCAAGACCGAAAGCCGCAGGGATGAGAAGTTTCATGCCAACATCATATGATACGCAAACCAGGCCATTTTGGCCTCCGAATGGGTCAATTTGGTCTCTTATTCCAAATAAAAATATCCGGTTTGTTACACGGAATCGTCCCGACAGCACTTCAGATTCCGAAAGTTTATTCTTAGGTGTAATGTGAATTTTGTGTAAAATATTACAAGGTTTTTGCCAATTAAAAAGGCCAATCGATTCCTCTCAGCCTCTTTTCGCACCGACACAAGGCCCGTAAAACGCCGCTCTTTCCCGTTTGTCCTTAACTTATGCCTAGGCGTCATTGTCCGCCCCCGCATCGTACCTTTCTACTAAGCCCGCAAATTTGTCCGTGCCCTCGCCCAAACCTTCCTCATCTTCCAATCATATGATGTCATGCCGCGGGCGAAAAGATTTAGGCCGGCACTTCTTTTTTAGGACGACCTTCTGCCCGGAAAAGGCGATGCCGTACTTGTCGATTTTTGTGACGCTTTTATCCAAAAGATGGGCGTCGTACCTTCTTTTTTCTATCTCTTTTAAGGCGTGCTCCACGGCTTTTTCAAGCTCGCTTTCATCTTTCCTGTGCTCACATTCTATGAGTATCCCGGGAAGACCTCTTTCCCTGTTTCGCGGCGTCATCTCAATGTCTAAGGCCCGTACCCGGATTTTGACCTCGCCATTTGGTGCCTCCTGTGGTTTCTTTACGCCTTGCGGCGCATACCATTAGGATAGCACTTTTTTTTATTTCGGTGACTGAATTATAAGCGTTTCTGAATGGTTTTTCAGGGCGCCCCACTTATCGCATTTTATTATGCCATAACAAATGCCATAAAAGCCACCTTATCTCTATATTTACAAGTCTATGATAGCATCTTTTTGAAAAGTGTTCAAGCGCGTTTGAGTTTTAACCGGCGGTAAAACCAGGGGTTCATGCCCGCCAAATCGGAACTTACACAAAAACACAAGTCCTCCGACAAAACAAACCCGCCGGGGCGAGCCGGCATGTGTACGTCAGATTTGAATTAACATGGCTTTGTCCGAAACGGCATAGTTACGGCGAATCCGCCGTCCGCATACATAAAAAAAAGACGACGCCTAAATCATTTTCAAACTACCGCACCGCAAGATACGTCCGTTTTCGCCGGAAAGCCAAAACCCGGGAAAGGCGCGCGTTTTCTTTCCCGCCACTATTTACACGGACCGCAAAACAAACTATAATGAAGACACCAAAGGAGAAACTTCATGCAAAACAAACTTTATGACTGGATAGACGCCTCCAAAACCGCTTACAACGCGGTGGAATGCGCCGTGAGCGTTCTTAAAAGGGAGGGATTCACGCGCCTCAGTGAGAATGAAAGCTGGAACGTGAAGATTGGCGGAAAACATTATGTGGTTCGTGACGGGTCGGCCCTCATCGCCTTCACGGTCGGGGAAAAGCCGTCATTTCAGATTGTGGCCTCACACTGCGACAGCCCGTGCTTCAAGCTCAAAGGCAATCCCGCCATGGCCTCGGGCGGATATTTGAGATTCAACGTGGAAAAATACGGCGGCGGGATATTCTACACGTACATGGACACCCCGCTCACGGTCGCGGGCAGAATCTGCGTGGAAGACGAGGGCGGCGTGTCTTTTCTTCCCTTCGTTTCGGAAAAAACGTTCGTCATCCCGTCTCTCGCCATACATTTCAACAGGGAGGTCAACGGTGGAGTCAGGCTCAACCCGCAAAAGGACATGTGCCCGCTCGCGTCCCTCGGTGACGAAGACGGGCTTTCCCGGGAGCTGGAAGCCTTCGCGAACGGCAAAAAGATTCTTGACTCCGACCTTTTCCTCGTTTCAAAGACTTATCCTTTCGACGTGGGATATGAGGGAAGACTCTTTTGCTCGCCCAGAATAGACAACTTAACGAGCGTCTTCGCGTCAGTCGAGGCCGTGACAAAAGCCACGCCCGCCGGCATAAACGTAGCCTTCATCGCCGACAACGAGGAAATAGGCAGCCGCACCAAACAGGGCGCGGGCTCGACATTCCTTTATGACACTCTGTACAGAATCGCCCTCGCGAGGGGACTTTCAAAGGAGGGGTTCCTTACGGCGCTCGCGGATTCATTCATGGTCTCCTCGGACAACGCGCACGCGGCGCACCCCAACTTTCCCGAGCTTTCCGACCCCACGACAAAAACGATGCTCGGCGGAGGCGTCGTCATAAAGCACCACGCGCAGGGCAATTACACGACCGACGCCTTTTCTTCGGCCCTTTTCAAACACATCCTCGACGAGGCGGGGGTGAAGCATCAGGACATGTACGTGCGCTCCGACCTTCCCTGCGGCGGGACCCTCGGCACGATATCCTCATCCCATGTCTCCGTAAGGTCCGTGGACATAGGAATTGCGGAGCTTTCCATGCACTCCTGCGTGGAAACCGCGTCACTTTCGGACTACGAAGAAATGGTGAAGGCCATAACGAAGGTGTATTCCGTGGCGACAAAGTCGGACGGCGACAGGGCGGTCATCGTCGAAAAGAGGTGACAGATGGAACTTTCACTTAAAAACGTAGGAATAATAGGTAGCTCGTCTCTCAATCTCACGGGACTTTGCGTGATAACCGGCATCAACGCCTCGGGCAAAACCACGGCGGGGAAAGTCCTCTACTCCCTCTTCGACGCGGTGGAAAACACGGAGGGAAAAATTCTCAACCAGAAGGGACAGCGCGCGAGAATAACCATCGAACAGCTCCTCGAAGAGGACGCGTTCAGGGAGATAAAAAACTCACGCCCGGAAGGGGACCCGGACGCGCTTTATTATTTTTTGGACACCCGTGTCCCTTTTTTCGTAAGTTACAGCCAAATAAAAGAATACGCGGAAAGCCTCGCCGCGGCCATACGGGCGTTTGACTTCGACGCCTTCAAAGGCAGGACAAAAGAAGGAGAGCAAAAAGACGCGCGAAAAATTAAAGAGGTTTTCGGCCATGCTCTCACCGTCCTCGGCAAGATAACGGAAGACAGCGCGCCGGAAAAGAACACGACGGCGTTTTGCCGGCGTGAGATGAAAGACAAACTGGAGCGCGAATTCGCGGGCCAGATGGCCCCCTTGGACAATCCGGGGGCGAAATCAAAAATCACGGTCACGTCCGGGGAGAAGGTGGTTTTTGACGTCACGGCGGAAGGCGGGGACTTTGATGCCGTGTACAACAAAGAGAACAACGACGTGGGGAACATCTTTCTTTTAGACGATGCGGAAGACATAGAAAACGCGGGAACGATAACCTGCGTCCTTCCCGCCGCCGCGGACAGCTGGCTTTCGGACAACAAAAAAGACGAGATATTTGAAGTCCTCAAAGCCCGCAGCGTCCTTACTCACAGCGAAAAAAACAGGGTGTATCTCTCGCTTTTAGACAACGAAAACTACACGGGCCGCGCGAAGCCCGACAAGGCGTGCGAGGGCGCGCTCCAAAAGCTTTGCGAGCTCATTCCCGGGGATTTCGTCGAAAAAGACAACAAAATCTTCTACCGCGTGAACGGCTTCGACCTCAACGTCAGGAACCTCTCCTGCGGCAGCAAAGTCCTGTCGGCGCTAAAAATTCTCATGACGCTGGGCTTTATAAAAAAAGACACCGTGCTCATTCTGGACGAGCCCGAGGTGCACCTCAATCCCGACTGGCAGAACAAATACGCCGAAATTCTCACCCTGCTCGTCGCGGGCGGAGTGAGGGTTCTTCTGACGACACACAGCCCCAATTTCCTCCTCGCGCTCGAAACCTATTCCAAAATCCACGGGACGGAAGACAAGACCAAAGTCTATGTCACAAAAAAAGAGGACGGCGCGACACATTCCGCCTTAAAAGACGTCACTGACAATCTGGAGGAAGCGTACGAAATCCTCGCGAGGCCCTACATGGAGATGGACGAACTCCGCTACTCCCTCGCGGAAGATGATGACTGACATGAACGAAGAGATACAGAAAATCAAAGTCTTTCTGGACAGGCATTTTTCAGACTACGTGAGAACGCTGAAAGAGCTCTCCTATGATTCGGCGAACGACGTCTACCTCGTGAACTCGGAGACGCCCGCTTTCATGCTGGACAAAATCAAGGAGTTTCTTTTCAAGAGCGAGATATGCTCCGCCGACGCGCTGTTCATAGGCCACGGCAACTTCATAAACTTCATTGAATTCAAAAACGGCAAGAACATCAACAACTTCAAAAAAAACTGCATGCGCTCGGGGATAGACAGCAAGTTTCTGTACCGTCTCATCATGTCGTATTCGGATTACAGGAACATTGATTTTTCCGAGGTGCGGTACCGCTTCGTCACGGTCATTGACACGGGTCCAAAGGGGGTTCCCTCCACGGGCTACGCCATGGCGCTCGCGGGCCGTATATCCCACACGAAGGCGAAAGAGCTTTTGTCGTATCTCACTCCCAACATGAGGGACGCGGACGTTCTGGGGACAAAAGAATACTACGACCTCGTCGAGGTATGGTCTTCGGCCGATTTCGACAAGAGGCTCAAAGATCTCTGACATAAATTAAATTACAGGCGGCGCCTTTCAGGCGTCGCCCTTTCCATGTTCATTCTTCTTCTTTTTTCTCACGCGCCTTCCGCTCTCTGTCCGCGTCCCTGAACCGTTTTTCTGTCACCCGCCTCACGTACGAAGTGAACATCATGTGCAGAAATTCCTCTTTGTTGCCGCGCACGGTAATACCCTTGGGATCAAACGTCACAAAGATGACGTTTTCCCCGAAAGTCACCTCATATGTCCCCTTTTCGGAGTCTTCGGAATATCTCACGGACGGGTAATCTGCCGAAAGTTCGGACAAGGCTTTGAGGACGTCTTCCTCTCTCGCCCAGGCGACCCTCGTTTGGGGATCGTCCCCGCCCTCTTTCTCGGCTCGGAACTCCTCTATCGCCCGGCGCGCGAGCGCGTCAGCCCTTTCGTTGTGGACGATTGAGGCGTGGCCCTTGACCCACATGAACCTTATGCTCATGGTTTTCCTTTTCGTCTCTATGAATTCGGCGTATCCCTTCGCGATTTTGTTTTTGGGCTCCCATTCACCGTCGGCCCATTTGCCGACACCCTCATAATCGTGGAATATGAAAATCTTGGGAAAGCCGTTCTTTTCCGCCCATCTGACGGCGTTCGTGACGCCCTGAATTTCCCCGGCGATGTTATGGCTTTGGACGTACTCCTCCCTCTGCCCCGTGCCTTTAAGTTCCGTCGGCGCCCCGTCCACCTTCGTGTAGATACAGACGCCGTACGAGTAAACGCGCCAGTCCTTGTCAAACGAACCGTCCGTGAAAGCCACGGCCCACCCTTCGTTGAGAAGCGGCGTAATCTTATTATCAAAGACATAGTCTCTGCCTTCCAAAAAAGCCTGCGCTTCGCCGCGGGTGAGAAACGATTTGTATTTGACGTTTCTGCCGCTCACCGCTTTTTCACATTCAGCCCAGGTGGTGTATATGGTCCCGCCGCCCTCATCTTTCACGGCGTAAAATTTAGGCCTGTCCTTCTTTCCCATGATTCCCCGTCAAAACACCGTACATCTCCGGCCTTCTGTCCCTGAAAAGACCCCACTCGGTCCGCTCCTTCGCGCACTCGTCTAGGTCGAAATCCGCGAAAATGACGCACTCCGATGTCCTGTCGGCCGCGCTCATGATTTCGCCGGACAAATCCGTCACAAACGACGAACCGTAAAAATCGAGTGACGAACACTGTCCGCCGTTCGCCTTCGTGGGCACAACCTTTTCCGTGCCGACCCTGTTCGCCGCTATGACGGGCACGAGGTTGGCCGCCGCGTGGCCCTGCATGACCCTTCTCCAGTGTCCGGAGCTGTCCACTCCGAGGATGGGCTCCGAGCCTATCGCGGTGGGGTAGAATATGAGCTCCGCGCCGCCGAGCGCGAGAGCCCTTGCCGTTTCGGGAAACCACTGGTCCCAGCATATCCCCACACCGATTTTGCCTTTTGAGGTGTCAAACACTCTGAAACCCGTGTTTCCGGGCGTGAAATAGAATTTTTCCTGGTAATAATGGTCGTCCGGGATGTGCGTTTTTCTGTACACTCCGAGTACCTTTCCGCAGTCCATGACGGCGCAGCTGTTGTAGAGCGAGACGCCGTCCCTTTCATAAAAGGAGACCAGCGCCACGACATTCTTTTCTCCGGAAAACGAGAGAAATTTTTTCACGGCGGCGTTCTCGTCAAGCGCTTCCGCGAAATCATAGTGGGAGTAGTCCCTCTCCTGGCAAAAATACGGGCGCTCGAAAAGCTCGGGCAGAAGTATGACGCCCGCTCCCCGCGCCGCGGCTTCCCCGGAAAAGAAAAGCGCCTTCTCTATGTTTTCTTCTCTTTCGCCCGCGCATGACATCTGCACGGCGGCGACAGTCACCTTTCTCATCTCACTCCTCCCCCGCGGGAATCTGCATCGTCAGACAGTGTATGCCGCCACCGCCGGTTATTATGTCCCTCGCCGGCACGCCGACCGCCTTTCTTCCCGGAAATGAGTCACCTATGATTTTCAGCGCGGCGGCGTCGTTTTCATCTTCAAACTGCGGCACCAACACGGACAGGTTGCTAACATAAAAGTTTACGTAGGAGGCAGCGAGAACCTCACCCTCTTCTCTTTTCGCCTCACCTTCCGCGAAAACCAACCCCGCGAGTTCGTTTTTTCCGATTTTTATCTTTTCCGCGGGGAACGGCATCTTCACGACGTCAAAGCCGTTTTTTTCAAGGATTTCAAGGTCCTTCTGACACCTTCTGCCCTGCTCCCCCTCATCCGTCCAAGAGAGAATCACTCTTCCGTCGTACGCGAAAGCCGCGATGTTGTCGACATGCCCGTCGGTTTCATCGCCAATAACCCCATAGGGAAGCCACACCACCCTCTTCGCTCCGAAGCGGGATTTGAGCTCATCCTCTATGCTGCCCTTTACCATGCCGGGGTTCCTGCCGGGACTTAGAAGGCATTCCTCCGTGACAAGGAGCGTGCCTTTGCCGTCGGAATGAACCGCGCCGCCTTCCAGAACGAAGGGTCTCGCGGAAATGATGTCGTAACCTAAAAGCGCGCACAGTTTTCCCGCGAACGCGTCGTCTTTTTTGTAATCGCGGTAGAGACCGTCATAGTCCCCGCCCCAGGCGTTGAACGCGAAATCGACGCCTTCCACTCTCTTTCCTCTTTTGACGAACACCGGGGATATGTCTCTCGCCCAGCAGTCGTCCGTCGGAATGTTCACGGGCACGACTTTCCCCTCCTCCACGAGGTCAAAAAGGTACGTCATCGCCTCCCCGAAACCGTTCGGCGACACACAAAGATATACCTTCTCACCCTTCGATATTTCGCGGGCGAGTCTCGCGAAGGCCGGTCTCGCGTATTTCCCGCCGTATGTCCACGACCCGGGTCTCTCACACCATATCATTATGGTGGCGTCGTGTTTTTCGTATTCCGCCGGAAGTCTCACGTCGTTCATAATCTTCTCTTGAAATCCTCGTACCCGAACGTTTTCAAAACGTCGTAGTCATCCCCTTTCTTTCTCACGATGGTGGGAAGGGGCATGCCGTTGAACGTGTTGTTTTTCACCATTGTGTATATCGCCATGTCGGAAAACATCAGCGTGTCCCCGGGTTTCAGCGGACGGTCGAAGGAATAGTCACCGATGACGTCACCCGCGAGGCAGGACCTCGATGAAAGCCTGTACGTGTGGGCCTTTTCGCCGATTTCTCCCGCGCCTTCCAAGGGCGGCCGGTAGGGCATTTCCAGAACGTCCGGCATGTGACATTCGGCCGACGCGTCCAAAATGGCGATGTCCGCGCCGTTTTGGACGATTTCCAGAACCGTGCATTTCAGAAATCCCGCGTTCAGGGCCACGGCCTCGCCGGGCTCCAGATAGACGTCAAGCCCGTATTTGTCCCGGAGCCCCTTTATGACGCGCTCCAAAAGTCCGACGTCGTACCCCGGTTTTGTTATATGATGTCCTCCGCCCAAGTTTATCCATTTGATTTTCGCGAAAAATTCCCCGAATTTTTTTTCGACGGCCGCGACAGTCGCGGCTGCGGCATCGGCGCCCTGTTCGCAAAGCGTGTGAAAATGAAGGCCCTCGACACCGTCAAGGCACTCATCGCTGAGATTCTCCCTCGTTATTCCCAGCCTCGATTTCGGCGCGCATGGGTCATATATGCCCCCGCCCTGTGTGGAAAACTCGGGGTTTATCCGAAGTCCGAGGCTCCTTCCCGCCGCTCTTTTCGCGAATTTTTCCTTTTGGGCGTTTGAGTTAAACACGATGTGATCGCAAAGAGCCGCCACTTCGTCAAATTCGGCGTCGGTGTAAGCCGGCGCGTAGACATGACGCTCGCCCGGAAAATGCTCAGCCGCGAGCCTCGCTTCAAAAAGCCCGCTCGACGTCGTGCCGGAAAGGTATTTTGAGATGAGAGGATAGAAGGCATATGAAGAGAACGCCTTCTGGGCGAGAAGAATCCGGCAGCCGGTGCGCTCTTCCACACCGGCCAAAATCTCAAGATTGCGCGTCAGAAGGTCCTCATCCACGATGTACGCGGGGGAGGGAACGAGGGAAAATTCCATTTAATCCACCAGCTCGGGGTCTTCCTTCACGACGAAGGGGAGCCCGTATTTTTCAAGCGCCTCCATATAGGGGTCGGGGTCGAACTCCTCGCAGTTGTAAACTCCCGGCTTTCTCCACGTGCCGTTCGAAACGAGCAGCGCGCCCACCATCGCGGGAACCCCTGTTGTGTACGATATCGCCTGGGAGCCGACCTCTTCATAGCATTTCTCGTGATCGCACACATTGTATATGTAGAGCGTCTTCTTTTTGCCGTCCTTCATCCCGGTGAAAATGCAGCCGATGTTTGTCTTGCCCTTGGTTCTCGCGCCGAGCGTCGCGGGGTCGGGAAGGAGCTCTTTGAGAAACTTTATTGGCACAATCTCCCTTCCCTCAAACTCCACGGGAGTGGTCGAAAGCATGCCGACGTCTTTGAGGCAGTTCATGTGCTGGATGTAGCTTTGGCCGAACGTCATGAAAAACCTTATCCTTTTGACGCCCTTTATGTTCACGGCGAGACTTTCCAGCTCCTCGTGGTGGAGAAGGTACATGTCCTTTTTCCCGACTTCCGGAAAATCATACTCCCTCTTTATCTCAAGAGGCTTCGTCTCGATCCATTTTCCGTTTTCGATGTACGAGCCGTTGGCGGAAACTTCCCTTAAATTTATCTCCGGATTGAAGTTCGTGGCGAACGCGTATCCGTGGTCGCCGCCGTTGCAGTCCAGAATGTCTATTGTCTCAATCGTGTCGAAGTAGTGCTTCTGCGCGTAAGCGCAGTAAACCTCGCTCACCCCGGGGTCAAACCCGCTGCCGAGGAGTGCGCAAAGTCCCGCCTTTTCAAATTTCTCCTTCATGGCCCACTGATAAGAATAGTCGAAATAGGCAGTGAAGCCTTTCTCCTTCACCCTCTTTTCGTACGCCGCGCGCCATTCGGGGTCATCCGTGTCCTCGCACTCGTAATTCGCCGTGTCAATGTAATCGACCCCGCATTTAAGACATGCCTCCATTATCGTGAGGTCCTGGTAAGGGAGCGCGAGATTGAGAACCGCCCCGGGCCCGAAACCCGATATGAGGCCGCATAGCGCCTCAACGTCCGCCGCGTCCACCGCGGCCGTCAGAAGTTTCGCCTTAGATTCGCCCTCCAGTTCGCGCGCGAGGGCCTCACATTTCCCCACCGTGCGGCTGGCTATCATGATTTCCGAAAATTCGCCTGATTTCGCGGCCTTTATTATCGCCACTCTTGCAACGCCGCCACATCCTATGACAAGGAGTTTCATCTCAGCCCTCCTTTCCCTTTTCAACCCGCCTCAGCATGTCTTCGACATACTTGGGGAGCATGAACGAACCTTTGTGAACGTTCGTGGTGTAATATTTCGTGTGGATCTTCCTCTCGTCCCAGGCGTCGGCGTCCAGATCTTTCACGGGATGATATTTCTTGCTGGCGAACCCGAAGAGCCAGTAACCCGAGGAGCACGTCGGAATGTGCGCCTGATACACCCTGGATATGGGGAAGATTGAGTAGACTTTTTGATGCATCTTGCAGCATTCGTCCCTGTCAACGTCATAGAAAGGGCTGCCGTGCTGGTACACGAGGATGCCGGTCTTGTTGAGCGCCTTGTAACAGCTCCCGTAGAACTCCCTGGTGAAAAGCCCCTCCGTGGGCCCGAACGGGTCAGTGGAGTCATTTATTATGAGGTCGTAGTCCCCGACCTTCCCGCGTATGAATTTGAGCCCGTCCTGGATGTAGAGATTGACCCTTTTGTCCTCGAGCCCTTCCGCCGTGTCGGGGAAAAACCTTTTCGATACCTCGACGAACATCTCGTCCTCTTCGACGACGTCAATGGTCTCTATCTCATCATAGCGGCAGAGCTCCTTCGCGACACCTCCGTCGCCGCCGCCTATGACAAGCACTTTCTTGGCGTGCTGGTGCACGGCCATGGGGACATGAACCACCATTTCATCATAAATGAACTCATCCCTTTCGGAAAAGACGATGTTCCCGTCAAGGGATATGAACTTGCCGAGGTCCTCGGAATCAAAGACGTCCACCCTTTGGATGTCGCTGTGATCGGAAAAGAGCTGCTTTTTGACCCTTATGTTGAGCTTGACGTTCGGCGTGTGTTCGTCCGCGAACCACATTTCTGTGCCCATGCCGCCACCTCCTTATCTTGTGAGAACGTTTATGTAATTGACCGCGAAGTCCTCCGTGCCCTGAACGGAACACCCCTTTTCCTTCGCGTATTCTATGTACTCTATTATATCCCTGGTTATGAGCTCGCCGGGCGCGAGGATGGGTATCCCCGGCGGGTAGCACATGACGAACTCCGTGCAGATCTTCCCGGCCGACTCTTTGAGCGGCAGCGACTCCTTGTCAGAATAGAACGCCTGCCTCGGTGACACGGAAACCTTCGGCGGAAGGTATTCGGCCGAGAGCATGCCGCTGGGGTCCCGTTTATACAGCCTTCTTATGTCATCGAGCGCGCCGACGAGCCTTTCTATGTCCTGGAGCCTGTCGCCTATCGATAGATACGCCAGCATGTTTGAGATGTCGCCAAGCTCAACCTGTATGTCGTATTCGTCGCGCAGAATGTCGTACACCTCTATTCCCGCGAGTCCTAGGTCCCTCGTGTATATGGCGAGCTTGGTCACGTCAAAATCGAAGACGGACGTGCCGTTTATGAGCTCGGTGCCGTAAGCGTAATAGTCACCGATGTCGTTTATCTCCTCCCTCGCGTATTTCGCCATGTTGATGACCTTTTCAAACTGCGCCTCCCCGTTGAGCGCGAGGTTGCGTCTCGTGATGTCGAGACTGGACGTCAGAAGATAGGATGAACTCGTCGTCTGCGTGAGGTTAATTATCTGCCTCACATAATCGACGTTCATGTCAGCATTCAGAAGAAGGAGCGAGCTCTGAGTGAGAGAACCGCCGGATTTGTGCATGCTCACCGCGGCCATGTCGGCGCCGGCCTGCATGGCGGACAGCGGAAGTTTGTCGCTGAACGAAAAATGGGTGCCGTGCGCCTCATCGACAAGAACCTTCATGCCGTGGGAATGTGCGATGTCCACTATGGATTTGAGGTCGGAGCAAATCCCGTAATAAGTCGGATTGTTGACTATGACGGCGACCGCGTCCGGGTTGTCCTCAACGGCCTGGAGAAGCTTTTTGGGCTCCATTCCGAGGGATATCCCGAGTTTCGGCTCGACTTCCGGATTTACGTATATGGGGATGGCTCCGTTGAGTATAAGTGAATTGATGACCGACTTGTGGACGTTTCTCGGAACGATGACTTTCTCGTCCTCCATGCTGCACGAAAGTATCATGCTCTGCACGGCGGAAGTCGTGCCGCCCACCATGAAGAAAGAATGTGCCGCCCCGAACGCCTCCGCGGCGAGCTCCTCCGCCTCCCGGATGACGGACGACGGATGGCAGAGGTCGTCGAGCGGTTTCATGGAGTTTACGTCTATCCCGACGCACTTTTCCCCTAAAAGTTCGACGAGCTGGGGATTGCCGCGTCCCCTCTTGTGTCCGGGAACGTCGAATGGCACAATTCTTTTTTTTCTGAAAGCCTCGAGCGCCTCATAAAGAGGTGCCCTTTCCTGTCTGGCCTTATTCATCGAAACCTCCGGACAAAAAATTAAGCGGCGCGTTTTACGGCGTCACTTTCTCAAAATGCGATATATGCCTATACCGTATGACTGTGGGCAAATCAGGTGATTACAAAGCAAATACTTCCTAACACTTTATTGATCATTTCACAAGTGACACTATGAATGTCTTATGATAACGGCTCTGCCGTACTTATAAAATTTGAGCTCTTAACTCAATCAATAACGCAGCCTATGCTGCCAATAAATATTTGCACATGACCATGGTCATACCTGCAAGGCAAAGTATAAAACAATAAAAATGCCGTGTCAACAAATTATCGAAATCTATTTTTATGCCTTCGCCGCGACACGCGAAAATGCCGGGGATTGGCCCCGGCTACGCACGAAAGATAGGCCTTAGCACCCGTGAACCGCCCTCGCCACGGCTGACGAGAACTCAAAAAGCTTCCGATCCGCTTTCGCACCGCCTTCAGCGATTATTTTAACAATGGCGCTGCCTATTATCGCGCCGTCAGCTTTCGCGGCCATTTCGGCAGCCTTTTCGGGGCCTGAAATGCCAAATCCCACACAGACGGGAGTCTTCGTAACCTTCCTGATTTTTTCGACCGCGGCGCCAATGTCCAAATCAAACTCGCTTCTCACCCCGGTGACCCCGAGGGAGGACACGAGGTAAATGAACCCCTCTGAACCTTCACAAATGGCGTTCACCCTTTCGTCGGATGTGGGCGCGACCATGTCTATGACGGTGACGCCGTGCTCTTTCGCGACCACCTTTATCTCCGGACTCTCCTCAAACGGCACATCGGGCACTATCACACCCGAAACGCCGGCGTGCGCGCACCTCGAAAAAAACCTGTCGTAGCCGTAGACAAACACCGGATTGGCATACGTCATGAAAAGAAGGGGCACATTTCTTTTAATCCTTTCCGTCATGTCGAAGATTTTTTCCACGCTCGCGCCGCTCTTCAGGGCCCGCGCGTCCGCCGCCTCTATCGTCTCACCTTCCGCTGTTGGGTCGGAAAACGGGATTCCGAGTTCTATCGCGTCCGCGCCGGCTTCTTCAAGCACACGGACGAACCTTTCCGTCGAGGAAAGGTTTGGATCTCCCGCCGTGATGAACGGAATGAAGGCCTTGCCTTTTTTGAACGCGTTTCCAAGTTTAATCATAAATCTCTTCCCCCCTGTATCTCGCGATTGCCTTCACGTCCTTGTCGCCACGCCCCGACAAACACACCATGACGGAGTCTTCCCTTTCGTATTCTTTCGCCACCCTCATGGCAACGGCTAGGGCGTGCGAACTTTCTATCGCCGGGATTATCCCCTCGCATTCGGACAGCGTTTCAAAGGCGCTGACCGCCTCCTCGTCCGAAACGGGAATGTATTCCGCACGACCCGACGCGTGCAGAGCGGCGTGTTCGGGACCGATGCCGGGATAGTCAAGCCCGGCCGATATGGAATACACCGGCGCTATCTGGCCGTCGTCCGTCTGGCAGAAAATCGACTTCATGCCATGGAATATGCCCTCTTTGCCCACCGAAATCGTGGCGGCCGTGTCGGGGGTGTCCACGCCCTTTCCCGCGCCTTCGCAGCCTATGAGGCGCACATCGTCGTCCAGGAAGTTATAAAACGCCCCCATGGCATTTGACCCGCCGCCGACGCAGGCCAACACAGCCCTGGGAAGCTTTCCCTCTTTTTCAAGAAACTGAGCCTTCGCCTCTTCGGATATGACAGACTGGAAATCCCTGACCATGGTCGGAAAGGGATGAGGGCCCATGACTGATCCCAGAAGATAATGTGTGTCGGAAATTCTTCTCGTCCACTCCCTCATGCACTCGTTCACGGCATCCTTCAACGTCGCCGTGCCGGATTTCACGGGATGAACCGACGCGCCGAGAAGCTTCATCTTATAGACGTTTAGGGCCTGTCTTTTCACGTCCTCTTCTCCCATGTAGATTTCACACTCCAACCCCAGAAGCGCCGCCACCGTCGCCGTCGCGACACCGTGCTGACCCGCACCGGTTTCGGCGATGAGCCGAGTCTTACCCATGCGCTTCGCGAGCAGTCCCTGTCCTAGGGCGTTGTTTATCTTGTGAGCGCCCGTGTGGTTGAGGTCCTCCCTTTTGAGATATATCTTCGCCCCGCCCGCGCGCCGTGTCAGGTTCTCAGCGAAATAAAGCAAAGAAGGCCTTCCGGCGTACTGCGTCAAAAGCGCACCAAGCTCCGCACGAAAATTTTCGTCACTTTTGAAATATTCATAGGCCGATTCGAGCTCCGATAGCGCGTTCATGAGCGTTTCGGGAACATACTGTCCGCCGTATTCGCCAAATCTACCTTTTCCAGCCATTTTTTCTCACCTCCCGGATGAAATTTTTTATTTTTCCCGCGTCTTTTTCTCCGTCTGTCTCCACGCCGGAGGACACATCCACGCCGTCAGGACGGACCCTGTCTATCACGCCTCGGACATTTTCCGGAGTGAGTCCTCCCGCGATGAAAACTGGTTTATCTTTCCCGCGTAAATCCAACGAACCAATCTCTCCGCCCTCGAACCCCTTGCGCCTCGTCCCGTCAATCAGAATGACGTCGGCGTTTTCCGGCCAACCGCCTCTGACAAACGATATATATGACACGGTCTTTATGACCGAAACGCCGCTTTCTTTTTTGAGTTCGCCGATATATTTCTCATCCTCGCGTCCGTGAAGCTGGACACACGTGATCTTCGTCTTTTCAACCGCGCGAAAGACCTCGTTCAACCCCGCGTCCACAAAAACACCCACGCATATCACGCGTTCGTCGATGTTTCCCCGAAATTTCGCTGCGAGCGACGCGTCCACGCTTCTTCTGTATCCCGTAGAGAGTATGAATCCGGCATATTCGGGCAGCATTTCATTTATGACCGCCGTCACCCCGATATCGCAAAGGCCGCATATCTTCACTTTACACACTCTTTCACCTCGCAAAGGAACATGTACGCGTCATCCGCCCGCATGAGAGCCTCACCCATGAGGACGCCTCCGAAGCCCCTCTTATAGGCCCTCCTCACATCCACGGCGTTCGACATTCCCGACTCCGTTATGAACACCCTGTCTTCCGGAACAAGGTTTATGAAGCTTTCGGCTCGCGTCCTGTCCACAGAAAAATCTGTGAGGTCTCTGTTGTTCACGCCGATAACCCGCGCCCCGATGTCCACGGCCCTTTTGACTTCCTCCTCGGTGCGGCACTCACACAGCGCGCTCATTCCGAGGGACCTCGTGAGTGAAAGGAACTTCTCCATCTCCCCGGCCGAAAGAAGCGACGAAATCAGAAGAACGGCGTCAGCACCGATGACTTTACTTTCGTAAATCTGATACTCGTCAACGACAAAATCCTTCCTGAGGATTGGAATGGGAGAAACCTCGCGCACCGCCTTGAATATCTCGTCGGACCCCAAAAAATACTCGGGTTCGGTGAGACAGGATATCGCCGCGGCTCCGCCTCTCACGTAGTCTCTAGTCTTTTCAATGTACGGGAAGTCAGCGGATATCACTCCCTTTGATGGGCTGGCTTTTTTGATTTCACAAATGATTGCGAAACCGGCACCTCGGAGCGCTCTTTCAAAGGCGTGCGGGAAAAGAGGCGAGCCCGCCCCCGCGTCTATCTCATCTCTGAGAACTTCCAGAGGGACGCTCTCCTTTCTCACGGCATATCTTCGCTTTGTGCTTGCGGCAATTTGACCCAAAACATCTTTCATGCTTTCAGCTCCCTTTTGTATCTCTCCAAAACCGCCATGGCCGCACCGGAAAATATGGCTTCCTTCGCCTTCACGCACGCTTTTTTCAAATCGGAGGACAAGCCGTAGACATAAAGGCACATCGCGGCGTTCACGGCCACCGCGTCAAGATACGCGCTTTCTTCGCCGTCCAGAACGGACAGGAAAATTTCTCTGTTCCTCTTGACGTCTCCTCCCAAAACATCTTCGGGCTCATGCCTTTTCACGCCGAAATCCTCGGGCACAAGTTCGTATTCCCTTACCGCGCCGCCTTCGGCTTCACAGCATTTCGTCGGAGAGAACACAGAAATTTCGTCACAGCCTCCGCCGTGCACGGAGACCACTCTTTCGCATCCGAGATTTTTAAGGGACAGACAAAGTGTTCTGACGTATTCGGATGAGAACACGCCGAGAACCTCATACCTAGCTCCCGCCGGATTCGCCAGGGGACCCAGAATGTTGAATATGGTACGGATTCCGAGTTTCGCCCTCACCGGGGCGACATATCTCATCGCGGGATGGTAAACCTGCGCATGCAAAAAAGCGAAACCACATTTTTCAAATGCCGCGGCGTTCACGGCAGGGTCCGCCCTGACATCCACACCCAAAGCTTCCAAAATGTTCGCCGCGCCGCATTTTGAGGACACCGACACATTCCCGTGCTTCGCGACCTTCACACCGCATGCGGCAGCCACGAGGGCTGCGCACGTGGAGATGTTGAACGTACCACTGTTGTCCCCGCCGGTTCCCACTATGTCAAGACAGTCACATCCTATGTCCGTGTGCACGGAGTGAGAACGCATGACGGCGGCGAACGCGCTTATCTCGTCCACGCTCTCACCTTTCTTCGCGAGCCCCGATAGGAATTCGGCAAGCTCTTCCTCGTCCGTCCTTCCCGTCATTATGGCCTCCGCCGTCCGCTCCGCCTCGGAAAAGCTCAAATCCGTTCCCCGCCTAACAATCTTCGTCGCTTCTTCTATCATTTCATTTCACCTCTGAGTTCAAAAAATTCTCTATGATTCTGTCACCGAACGGCGTCATATAGGACTCCGGATGGAACTGGACACCGTAAATCTGCGTGCCTCGAACCCAGACGCCCATTATTTCACCATCGTTCGCCGTCGCTGTCACAGAAAGAATTTCCGGCAAATCACACACCGCGAGAGAATGATACCTCGCGGCAACGATCTCATTTCCGAGGCCTTCAAAAACGCGACAGTCAGAATCGATGCCGATTTTGTCCCGTACGCCGTGAGCTATGCGTTTCGCGTACGTTATTTTGGCGCCGAACGCCTCACATATCGCCTGATGTCCGAGGCAGACACCCAGAACGGCGGCCTTTTCGGCAAAATAAATCGCCGCCTTCTCACAGATTCCCGCCTTGTCCGGCCGTCCCGGACCCGGCGACAGAATGATGTGCGTCGGATTGAATTTTCTTTCCAATTCCTCACACGTCATGTCGTCGTTCCTTATGACCGACACTCCGTCATCGATGAGACCCACACACTGGTAAAGGTTGTATGAGAAACTGTCGTAATTGTCTATTATGACTATTCTTCTTTCACTCATTTCCTTCCCTCCTTCGCGGAACTTAAAATGACGTCTCTCACCGTCGCCGCTTTATTGGCCGCCTCATTGTATTCTTCTTCCGGGACACTGCCGTCAACGACCCCGCCTCCCGCCGAAACAGTTATCCTGTCACCTTTTTTCACGGCTGTCCTTATCGCTATGCAAAAATCACTGTCACCCGAAAACGAGATGTAACCCACGGCCCCGCCGTATATTCCGCGAGGGGTGTAATCCTCCAGTTCGCGTATGATTTCAACCGCACGTCTTTTGGGCGCCCCGGACAGTGTTCCCGCTGGAAGAGTCGCCCTTAAAGTGTCTATCGCGCCTTTCCCCTCCTGCAAAGTTCCTCTCACGCGGCTCGTCATGTGCATGACGTGAGAAAACCTGAATATGTCTTTATAACCCACAACGTCCACCGTTCCAAACCTGCAAATCTTTCCGAGATCGTTTCTGCCGAGATCTACCAACATGTCATGTTCAGCGTTTTCTTTTGCTGAGCCTTTAAGCTCCTTCTCCAAAGCGAGGTCTTCTTCCTCGTCCCTGCCGCGTGGCCTGGTTCCCGCGATGGGGAAAGTTTCCACGGTGTCTCCGATTTTCTTCACCAATGTCTCCGGAGAAGCTCCCGCTATTTCCAATGCGTTAGTCCTGAGATAAATCATGTACGGAGACGGGTTTTTCTCACGCATGGTCAAATACGCGGGGAATAGTGAACCTCTCGCTTTCGCCTCCCACCTATCAGCGGGCACGCACTGAAAAATGTCGCCTTCTTTTATATATTTCTTCGCCGT
The DNA here is from genome assembly GCA_021203865.1 of Clostridia bacterium. Classification (GTDB taxonomy): domain Bacteria; phylum Bacillota; class Clostridia; order Christensenellales; family Borkfalkiaceae; genus Coproplasma. The sequence goes on along the minus strand of JAJQAJ010000061.1, from coordinate 12,579 downwards.
TTCAACCTTTCGGCAGTACTCCTCTTTGCTGTAAACGGCGGAAAACCCGGAAAGCATCTCCAAATCCTCCGTTTCGCCTTCTTTGCCGCAAATGAGGCGGCTTTCTGTCTCTTCTATCCTTCTTTGCGCGTTTAAAAACTTCTCCCCGATGTTGCCGTCAAGATCCATGTTCACTATTATGAAGATTTTTCGACGCGGATTGTCGTAAACGATGATTTCATTGAAAAGATAAAGGTGCGCATCCCCGAGATCACTCGCCGGCATTTCAATTTTCTGCCCGTACTTGAAATACTCGAAGGAAAAATACCCGGCGAGCCCTCCGGAAAACGGCACGTCGCATTCGGGAGATTTGAATCTTGACATAAACCCGCGAATGGCACCGTCCGGATCCGACGTCGTCACCGTCCTTATTTCATCCTCGGTGATGACCACTTTGCCGTCAGACACGAATATTTGCGCGACAGGATCAACGCCGATGAACGAATAGTGCGCCTGTCTTTCGTTCCCCACTCTGCTTTCAAAGAGAAAACTGGTGCCGTCACCCTTCATTCTCTTATAGGCGTTTATCGGAGGAACCGCACAAGACTCCAGCTCTCCAATCACGGGAAATATCGTGTACCCGTCTCCTCTCGCCTTCAACGCTTCTCCGATTTTTGATTTGACCATATAAACCTCCTAAAATAAACTACTAAAAAAGCCCTTGACAATGTTACTTGTCAAGGGCGTATTCTTTACGCTGTGCCACCTTGCTTCAACGACCGAAGTCGTCCTCATTCGGGGGAACCATCATTCCCTGCCACTTTACGCGTGCCTCACGTCGGCGCATTTGACGCCGCCCTCCGCAGCCCATATTACACGAAACCCATCCATGCGGCTTTCACCACCCCGCACTCGCTGTGAGATCTCATTTCGTCTTTTTTCTGCATCCATGGTTTATTTGCGTATTCAATTTTCCTTATCTTAACAAATTAGAATTTTTCCGTCAAGGCAAAATCGCAATAATTTTGTTCTGCTTTTAGAAATCATCAGTTTCAGTTGACAATTTTACGGTGAAATAATATTTGTCCTGACATAAATGAAATGTTGTCAAACGGCTTCCCTTTCATGAAGCAAGCTTTATAAACCGAATCTCGTTTCTCGCCAAAAGAAAAAACATCATTCGGCATTTCACCAGATGATGTTTTCCCGTGCTGTTTTGTACTCCAGCGAGTATTTGGAGCGAGAAACGGGATTTGGACCCGCGACCCCCACCTTGGCAAGGTGATGCTCTACCACTGAGCTATTCCCGCACATGCGGCCTAGCTCAATGGCAGAGCGGGGGTCGCGGCGAAACACACTACTCATCATGCGACAAACATGCTAGAAATAAAGTAAGTGCGTCGTAAAAAAATGGTAGAAGCAGCAGGTCTCGAACCTGCGACCCTCTGCTTGTAGGGCAGACGCTCTCCCAACTGAGCTATGCTTCCATCTGCCCTACATCCTACCATTTTTTACGACGCTTTGCAAGCGTTTTCACAACTAATTTTTCAGCAAGCAAAAAATTGTGAGCAACCATGACAAAAACCGCCTGTCAGAAACCATTCAACACAACCAATTAGCCGCGCATTCGCCGGTTAAAACACTATTACAAATAACGTCATTGGCAAGTCCTTTCCAGTAAGCCTTTTCTGCGACACCGTGCAACAAAACGTTATTTACGTCAACATTTATTTGCTATAATTTACATCTTCACTTAGTCAAAAAAAATCGGGGAAAACTGCTTTCTGCCCCGATTTTACTGGTGCTTGTGATCGGACTCGAACCGATACGGGATCGCTCCCGAGGGATTTTAAATCCCTTGCGTCTGCCGATTTCGCCACACAAGCAATGGTTTCTTCGTTTACGCCATGAAAATCAGCATTGAATGCTATCGACATCAACAAAAAATATGATTTGATTTTTCCCGTTCGACACGCACATGCCAAAACACAACCTTTGAACATTTTGTGCATAACGGTAGACAAGGCTGAATTTCTTCTCTTTGTCTACCGTACTTCGCACACATGTTTTTGGAGGCGTCACCCGGAATCGAACCGGGGGTTAGGATTTTGCAGACCCGTGCCTTACCGCTTGGCTATGACGCCGTGTTGATCTCGCGACTGATTTTTCAACTGCGCTTAACTAATATAACAAAAGGTTATTTAAAATGCAAGCGTTTTGCTCTGGACAAAGATCTTGAAAAATTTTTCATTTGTCAATTTGCGGTTGACCAAATCCCGAAATCACCATGTTATACTTGTCCCACGATTGAGAGACCTAGTGCCATCCGATTCTTCTTTCTCCCTCGGCACATGAAAAAAAATTTTTTCAATTTTTTTCAAAAAATTTAGAAATTTTTGTTGCGCGTCCCAAAAATGTCCCATTCCCCGTGTTATAATGGTACATGTAAAGAACAAAAATCAAATTTTTTTAAGGACTTAAACATTTAGGAGCTAACGAAATGGAAAATACAGTAAACAAATGCATAACCACGGCTTCATGTCTCCTTCTTCCCAACACCGAACAAAAGGAACTGATGGACCGATGGTTTTTCAACACCTCCGTCGTCTGGAATATGATTCTAGCAGACAAAATCGCATATTACGAGAAACATAAAAACGATCCGCAGGTGTCAAACCGCGACCTGAACAAGGTGCCCTACATCATGGACTATTTAAATCGTCCAAACTGCGCCTTTCTGAAAGAAACGGACTTTTCCGTTTACAAGAATGCCACCTACATGCTGCAAAGCGCCTTTGATGAGTTCCTGACTACTCGTGACGAGAAATTGCTGCCCCGAACGAAGGAGGCATATCAAATCGACTGCATGAGCATGGATAACAATAGTTCGGAATATCCGAAAATCAAATATTGCGATCCAAGGCACGTCTATGTTTCTAAAATCGGGGAGCTGACGGTTAAGGAATACATGCCTCTTCCGAACGTGAATACCATTAAGAAAATCCGGATTAAGAAAACAAGGACCGGGAAATACTTCCTTGACATCATTTATGAGAAAATTGCTACGAAACCCCTCATTCTGGATGAGAAAAAAGCAATAGGTTTGGACTACAGCCCTTACCGTCTTTACATAGACAGCAACGGTCATTCTCCGGAATACACGGGTAAATTCCCCAAATTGGAGAAAAAACGCAAGCTTTTGCAACGCAAACTCAGTGAAACCGAGAAAGGCTCCGCGAATCAGAAAGAGATTGTCCTGCAACTCGCCAAAGTTGAAGAGAAAATCATAAATTCCCGGAAGGACTTTCTGAGAAAGGAAGTTCACAAACTTTTGGAGGAAAATGACTATATTTTTCTTGAAACCGTGAGCATGGAAGACATGGCCCTGGGGGACAAAGGAAAACAGTCTGACAAACCCGGAAAAGGAAGGAGGACCGCCGTCTACAATGCGGCGTTTGACCATTTTCGCTCCATGCTCGAACATCAGGCGCTTTTGACAGGGAAAGTTGTATCCTACATTCCCGCATACACCAAGACAACATATTGCTGCCATGTCTGCGGAAAAGAGTACGAATACAAGAGCACGAAAATTAGGGGATGGACGTGCCCGAAATGCGGAACCGTTCTAGACAGGGACGTGAACGCCGCCATAAACATCCGGAACATCGGTCTTAGGCAACTCAAAACAGCTGAGACGTCAACCGGACATAACTTTTAATTGAACAATGTTCGTACCGTCAGGTATCCGGGAGCGGACGGATATTCCGTCAACGCCTCAAGAGCAAACCTTTGCTTGAACAGGAAGTAATACCAAGAGACCTGCTTTATACATCCCACCCCGTGCGACGTGGGTCACCGGGAAACCGGAAGTCGCACCGTACCGTCAGGTATCCGGGAGCGGACGGATATTCCGTCAACGCCTCAAGAGCAAACCTTTGCTTGAACAGGAAGTAATACCAAGAGACCTGCTTTATACATCCCACCCCGTGCGACGTGGGTCACCGGGAAACCGGAAGTCGCACCGTACCGTCAGATATCCGGAAGCGGACGGAGATTCCTTCAACGCCTCAATGAGCAATTTTTTGCTCTGCCAGGAAGAATATCAAGAACATGCGACTCACTATAAAACCCCGACTCGTCGGGGTTTTCGTCGTTCCGGAAACATTTGCGCCCTATTCAAAAAACGGCGCCAGCAGGATTGCAAACTTTTTTTCCCGCCCTCGGGCAGCGCTTCCACGGTTTTATTTCAAAAAGCGTTTTATTGATTTCATCTTCTTTTCCGTAATAGGCATGTATCTTTGCCGCATGTCTATTCTGACGGATTTGTTGAGGACACTTTTGTAATGCGTAAAAGCATCGAATCCGGCTTTACCGTGATATGAACCCATGCCGCTCTGCCTGCGCCCTCCGAAAGGCAACGTTGACCCCGTAAGGTGCATGATGGTGTCATTCACGCATCCGCCTCCGAACTCGCAGCTGCTCATAAATTTTTCCTGAACCTTTTTGTCTTTCGCGAAAACATACAGTGCGAGCGGCGTCGGTCTCCCGTTTATAATGCGAACCGCCTCATCCGACGTTTCATATGTGACAATCGGAAGGATTGGTCCGAAAATCTCCTCTTTCATGACGTCGTCGGTAAATTCCGCATTTAAGATTGTGGGCTCTATTTTCAAATTCTTTTCATCAGTCCTTCCGCCGTAAATTATTTTTTCGGGATCAAGATACGAGGAGAGCCTGTCAAACTGCGATTGATTGATTATTCTGGGAAAAGACTCGTTTTTCATTGGGTTATCCGTGTACTGTGCCTTAATTTCGCTTATCAGAGCCTCCACAAGCTCATCCTTCATACACGCCTCACAATATATATAATCCGGCGCGACGCACGTCTGGCCGGCGTTGAGAAGCTTTCCAAACACGATTCGCCTCGCGGAGAGTTTTATGTCCGCGGAAGCGTCAACAACACAGGGACTCTTACCCCCGAGCTCAAGCGTCACGGGAATGTAATGCTCTGCAGCATGTCTCAGCACCTCTTTCCCGACGGTGGGGCTTCCCGTGAAAAAGATTTTGTCAAAGTCCTGCTCCATGAGAAAAGTTCCCGTGTCCCGGTCACAAATTATCACTTTGACTATTTTTTCATCAAACGCCTCGCTTATGATTTTTTCCAGCACAGCCGCCACATGAGGCGCTGAGGATGACGGACGAAGAATGGCGGTGTTCCCGGCCGCCAGGGCGTCAACAAGGGGCTCAAGGGACAGTAAAAAAGGATAATTCCAGGGTGCCATGACAAGGCAGCATCCCATCGGAGTGGGACGGATGTAGCTTTTTGCGGGATAATTCACAAGACCTGTGTGAACCCTCTTCGCCATGGCGAAACTCTTAACGTGTTTCTTCATATAGGCAATTTCCCCCAGAACCCCGCCTATTTCGCACATGTAAGCTTCCTCACGGCTTTTATTCAGGTCTTTTTTAAGGGCGTCATAAACCTCCTCCTCGTGCAATCTGATGCTTCTGGCGAGCCCTGTCAGCCTTTCAACCCGCTCCTTCACGGAAACGGGAGGAAGGGATAAAGTCTGCTCTTTTTGTAATTTTATGAGCTTTTGTATTTCTTCTTTTGTCATGTCATCCTCCTTGCCAGATTGGACCACGTGCTTGATTTTACGCATAGTTAGTCTTCTAACTTTTTGCGGGCATGCAGCCTTTTCAATTAAAGCGCCTCTTTATTAATATTTATGCACCATATTTTTTCTCTACCAATAAGATGGGCTCGGACATCCTGCCCGGGCCCTTGTTTCATATGAAACACAAATCACTTTTGTCTGTCAACAATATCCATAATCTCTGAAAGCCTGTCAAGGTCATCCTTGGAATAATAATCAATGTATATCCGACCTTTCTTGTCCGTCCCAATGAGAGAAACCTTGGTTCGGAACGTCGCCCTCATTCTGTCAACAAGAGCTTTTAGTTCTATGGAGATAAGCTGCTTCTTCTTTTGCCTGCGAGCCTCAACATCGTCCACGGGAATATTGTGCGCTCTGACCTTCTTTTCAAGCTGTCTGACGGTCATCCCGGATTTAAGGACCTCTTTGGCAAAATCAACCTGGTCTTCGGGGGTCAGCGGCACAAGGGTTCTTGCGTGTCCCGACGAAATTTTACCCTCCTTGACCATTTCAATAACCTCTGGTGTAAGATTCAAGAGCCTCAATGTGTTGGCCACGGCGGGACGGGATTTACCTATCCTTTCCGCGAGCTCATCCTGGGTAAGCTTGTACTCAACCATCAGCTGCTTCATGGCGGTCGCCGCTTCAATGGGGTTAAGATCCTCTCTTTGAAGATTCTCTATGAGAGAAATTTCATTTATTTCGCGCTGGGAATAATTTCTTATGACCGCGGGAATGGAGGCAAGACCCGCAATTGTCGCCGCACGAAAACGCCTTTCTCCGGCAATTATCAGATATGTGCCGTCACCGTTGTCATTTATGACAATGGGCATTATGACTCCGTATTTCTTTATGGAATCAGCGAGCTCGTTGAGTGCCTGCTCATCAAAATTTTTCCTCGGCTGGTTGGTGTTCACACAGATTTTTTCAAGAGGAACATCCGAAGCGTTCTGTCTTTCCTCCTCGGTGTACGAAAAAACATCTCCGCTGCCATCGTACATGTTATCGTACGCTCTCGACGTTTCTTCATGCAAACTGTCAAATCCTTTACCTAATCCTCGTGCCATTGTAATCTCACTCCTATTTTTGTTTAGACAAAAACTCCTCTGTAAGAGCCTTATACGCCCGGGCTCCCACGCATTTGGGATCATAGGCGATTATGGGCATGCCATAACTCGGGGCCTCCGCGAGTCTGATGTTCCTCGGTATAATAATCTCGTACAGTTTTTCCTTGAAAAACTTCCTAAGTTCGGTGGCTATTTGTTTGGAAATAAGTGCCCTGCCGTCATACATCGTGAGCACAACACCCTCTATGAAAAGATCTGGGTTTAAATGCTTCTGAACAAGCTGCACCGTGTTCATGAGCTGAGACACCCCTTCCATCGCGTAATATTCACACTGTATGGGAATAATTATGGAATCAGAAGCGACCCAGGCGTTCATGGTCAGAATCCCAAGTGAAGGAGGGCAATCAATGAAAACAAAGTCATAATCGTCCTTAACCTCTTCCAACGCTTTACGAAGAAGCGATTCGCGATCCCTCTTGTAAACGAGAGATACTTCGGCTCCGGAAAGATCGACGTTGGCGGGCATAATGTCAAGGCCTTTGTAATCTGTTTTTACAATATTGTTGGACGCCTTGTCACCTTCCGACAAAACAGCGTTGACGGATTTTTTAAGGGAACTTTTTGAAAGTCCCAGCCCCGTTGAGGCGTTTCCTTGGGAATCCATGTCAATTATGAGCACGCGACTCCCAAAACTCGTACAGTAACCCGCCATGTTTATCGCCGTGGTTGTCTTGCCGACTCCGCCTTTTTTGTTTGTGAAGGCAACGACCTTAGTCATGATAACACCCTGTAAATCAGTTGCTCTGTTCGTATCTCTTGAAAGGATTACCGGCGTATGATTTCTCGTTCTCTTCCATGGCCGCAATCACTTCCGAATAAGATTTGCCTTCCATGAGCATGTCGACTTCATCCGAGTAGATGGTTTCCTTCTCAATAAGGACTCTCGTCATGTTGTCCAGAACCGCTCTGTTATCCGTGAGAAGCTGTTTAGCCCTGGTGTAAGCATCGTCGACAATAGCGTGCATCTCCTCGTCTATCGTCCGCGCGGTTTCCTCACTGTACGCATTATGCGTTTCCATGTCCTTTCCGAGAAAGACTGTCTGTGAGTTTGAACCATACGTTATGAGTCCAAGTTTATCGCTCATTCCCCATTCAGTGACCATCCGCTTGGCCATATCCGTGACGCGTTCGAGGTCGTTGCTCGCACCGGTCGTGATGTCCTTGATGACAATTTCCTCGGCGGCACGTCCGCCAAGCGCCATGCAGATAAAGTCAAGAATCTTTCTCTTGCTCATATGCATATCATCGGTGTCGGGACGGGTCATCGTGTAGCCGGCAGCGTTTCCGCGGGGAATGATGGACACTTCCTGAACCGGATCACAGAACTCACAAAGTCTGGCGACAATCGCATGGCCGGCCTCATGATAGGCAGTTATTCTCTTGTCGCTCTCGGTCACAACCCGAGATTTCTTCTGCGGTCCCATAAGAACCTTGTTCACGCCCTCGTAAAGCTCCGTGTTCCCTATTAAAGTTTTATTGTTCCTCGCCGCGAGGATGGCAGCCTCATTGAGAAGATTGGCGAGATCCGCGCCGGAGAATCCGGCAGTTATCCTGGCGAGCGTCTTGAAATTGACATCCTCGGCGAGAGGCTTGTTGCGTGCGTGCACTTTAAGGATTTGCTCCCTTCCTTTGACATCGGGAAGATTGACGTAAACCTGCCTGTCAAATCTGCCGGGTCTCATGAGGGCCGGATCCAGTATGTCCGCACGGTTGGTCGCGGCCATGACAATCACGCCGTCACTTGATTCAAATCCGTCCAGCTGCACGAGAATCTGGTTCAATGTCTGCTCGCGTTCATCGTTTCCGCCGCCGAGCCCCGCTCCACGCTGACGCCCGACCGCGTCAATCTCATCTATGAAGACGATACAGGGCGCGCTCTTCTTCGCCATGTCAAAGAGATCTCTCACACGCGACGCTCCCATGCCGACATACAATTCAACGAAATCAGAACCCGATACCGAGAAGAAGGGGACACCGGACTCACCCGCGACCGCCTTGGCAAAAAGCGTCTTGCCTGTTCCCGGAGGGCCAACTAGGAGCACCCCCTTGGGGGTCCGGGCACCCAGATCATTGAATTTTTTGGGTGATTTCAAGAATTCAACAACCTCGGCAAGTTCAACCTTTTCCTCATCCGCACCGGCGACATCAGTGAAACGAACCTTGACGTTCGTGGTCACTTTGGCCTTGGATTTGCCGAAACTCATTCCGCGCCCGCCGCTTGACATCGACGAACGCATAATGAGCCAGAAAATCACAATTATGATAATCATCGCGACGATTGATATTATCGTCGACCAGTAACTACCCGAATTGGGGTTGCTGAAATTGATTCCTATACCCTGCGTCATCCAGAACGCCGCTATGCTGTCGCTGTTTAGCGAATCCGCGGAGTAAAGAGACGGGCCTATCGCCTTGTACGTTTTGACAAGCCGGCCGGAACTGTTGTACACGTATCCGTTAAAGGTGTATTGATTTATTTCCATGTAAACGATGGTCGAAATCTTACCCGAACCCGACCCGTCAGACGAATAGTAGTATATGGTCTTGACGCCGTAGTCATCGTAATCCACAACGCAGTTCTCATAATCTTCCGGGGCGAGAATCCAGCCGTCATAACCTGTGACGGGTGCCGACTCATAAGTATCCTCTTCCAGGCCACTCGGGTCTTTAAGAACCTTTCCGTCGTCATCGTACAGCACATTGCCGTCAAGATCTATGTATCCGTCGGTTTCATAGAGCGTGCCGTATTCGACTCGTTTTACGAACTCATCAAAATCTATCGTCGTGGTGGTGTTGAGCGAGGAGACGATTATAGACACCAAAATGGCTACGATTATCACCGCTATAACCACCCAAAGGATGATTTTACCTCTTCTACTCAAAACTTATGCTCCTTAAATTTCCGGCAAAACGCCTTAATGGTCAATGGGATAATTTTAACATACCGACCGCCCATGTTACAACTGTTTTTTATTGTCACATTGCGCTATTCACTTATTTTTTACTTTTTTTTCACATAGACGGAAACGGGAAAATAAGCCAGAAGAAGCCGGACCCGGAAGCCTTAAAAAACCATTGCGCTACCACGTTTTAGGTGGGTTTTTTACTGTTTCATGTGAAACCTTCATCGATGAATCTTGTCTTTTTTTGTTTCACGTGAAACCATAAACGCAAAAATTACACTTTTGCGTTGAAATTGTGGATGGAGGGTTATTTGTTTGTGGAAAATGTGGATAAAAAATCGGAAGACTAAAAGTAATCTTCACGGTAATTTTCCACCAAAACAACAGCGAAAGGTATGTAAATTCGCTCTAGAAAGCAAATTTTAGACATAAAATTAGCAAAACCGGAACCTGGGCCGGAATTTGGCCGCTTACAAACAAAAATCATTGCGGAGTTTATCCACAAAAAAGAAATAATAAAAACAGAGTGCTACAAAAATGTAGATAAAATGTTGATAACGAAGCCCACGAAAAATTTCAGATGGAACGCATGAACAAAAAAACGCCCCGGAAAGGGACGTGACACAAAAAATCATAGTGGCTTTTTTCTTTCCAAACCCCTGCCTCTTGGATACTTGGAAGGTGTGGGTGAAATCTTTTCAATAACAACGAGAGATCTCTCGCCAAAGCCTCCGTCAAGAACATAGGGGTGGACCCCGGCTATTTTACCACCGAGAAGGGTCAGGGCAGAAGAAGAAGCTTCTATCTCCTCCCGGACACACTTTCCCTTGTATGAAAGAAAAACTCCCCCTATTTTGACGAACGGAAGACAAAGCTCCAAAAGAGAAGGAAGTGGGGCCACGGCTCTTGACAATACGGCGTCATACCTTTCTCTGTGGAAATCCTCCGAGGCGGCCTCCTCAGCCCGGCCGCAGACAACTTTTACACCGGAAAGATTCAACATTTCTACACAGGAGGAGAGAAACCGGCATTTTTTTCCGTTACCGTCCAAGAGGAAAACAGAGAGATCCCGCCGAACAATGGCAAGAGGAATGCCTGGAAAACCGGCTCCGGAACCCACATCCAAAACGGAGGCGCATTGAGGTAAAAATTCTGCGCCCGCAAGTGAATCTTCAAAATGTTTGATAAACACGTCTTCTTTTTCGGTTATTCCGGTGAGATTGTATTTGGAATTTTCCGTCATCAAAAAATCATAATATTCATCGAACTCTTTTTTATGTTTTTCAATAACTTCACTTTTTATGTCAACAAATTTCATGTATTTATCTTACCAAAACTAATCTTTTTAATCAACGGCTTGTAGAAATGTTGAATAAATTTTTCAACAAAAACACAGTCTTTTGTTTAATTTGGCCCAAGCGTTGTTTTGAAAGTTCAAAAGTTGCCTTCCCTACTTTGCAGTGATTTTGCTCTGTCAACAATTTCCCCAATTCTGAACATTTTCTTCCACCTCCAACCCTTATTTTACAACGACAAAATTCCTGCTTTGCGGGCTTTATTTCTTGCAAAATGTCACCATTTTTGATAACATATATATATTGTTTAGCTCGACGGCTGTCGCTTTGCACATTTCAACAGCACCTTATTAAAAACTAATTTCAGAAAAAAAACTATAAATAAAAAAATGATGTCTGGCACAAGCGGACGGCGTCGGACAAAAACATTTTTTGAGGTGAAGCATGAAGGTCATCTGTGAAGGAATAAATTTGTCGGAAGCGGTTTCAAGAGTGGTGAAAGCCTGCGCGACGAAGACGCCGGTTCCCGTGATGGAATGCATCAAAATTTCAGCGGAAAACGATAGTCTCTCTCTGTCGGCGACAGACGGGGAAATTTTCATAATGAAAAAGGTCAGAGCCGAAATACTGGAAGAGGGTTCGACCTGTGTGCCGGGGAGGTTTTTTGCCGATTTTGTCAAAAAACTCGAGGGACTTGAACTCACGCTCGTCGCGACGGACAGAAAGATGACCATATCTTACGGAAAGAACAGAAGTGATCTTCAGACAATGTCATCAGAGGATTTTCCTGTGATTGACACGGACATCAATGAGAATTATTTCAAGGTGAACACCGCGCTTCTCAAAAAGGCAATAGAAGGAACAACATTTTGCTGCGCCACGGATGAGTCAAGACCCATATTCAAGGGATGTCAGATTCTTCTCAGGGAAAACGAAGCTGACGTCACGGCGATTGACGGTTTTCGTCTCGCGACGTACAACATGAAAATAGCCGAGTCATCCGGTGAAAACGAAATAGTATGTCCCGCGCGGACGCTCAATGAGATTGACAAAATGCTCGCGGGGTATGAAACGACCATCTACATGCAAAAAAATCACATCCTTGTGAACACTGACGACACTGTCGTGACGTCTCGTCTCTATTCCGGTGACTTCATTAAAAAAGAGAACATCATTCCGTCGGATTTCGGAACGGTTGTCGTGTGTGAAAGAGAAACCCTCAAAAATAGCATAGAAAGAGCGTCAGTGTATGTGAGGGGTGAAAAAAACTGTCTGATAATCTTCAACATCACCGAAGACAGAATACAGATAACCTCGACTTCTGAGATTGGAAACGTGGACGAGAGCGTTCCGGCTTTGGTCACGGGAAAGGATTTACAAATCGCCATGAACTCGCGCTACATCACGGAGGCGCTCAGCGCCATGGAGGAGGAAAAGGTGGAGATGAAGTTCAACACCCCCATTCAGCCGTTCATATGTCAGGGCGAGGAAAACAAGGACGCCCTCTATCTCATTTTGCCCGTGCGCACGGGAAATAACGCTTGACTTAAATTATAAACAATAATTATAATAAAATTCGACGCCGTAATCGGCGTGGCACATTTCGGCCGAGAAGGTC
>JAJQAJ010000036.1 GCA_021203865.1 Clostridia bacterium | reverse complement strand
TAAATCAAATGTTTTCATGTAAGTTATCTTTTGAGATTATGGTGTACTGTCACAAATCCTGTCATAGACGCATGTGTTTGTCAACAATTATTTGACCCAGTCGACAGAAATTATTTGACCCACCTTGTCAGAAATTATCTGATCCAGTAGAGTCTTTAAAAGCGTCTTAGTTATCAATCCACTTCCTATCCCCACGCCTGGGAATCATGACGTTTTTTATGAACGCGCAGCCCCAGAACGCGTGTTTTCCGACGCGTATCCGCGTATGCCACCCGGCGGCGCTCACCCTATTAGCAACTTTCCAGTGCGGCCTTAAGTATCCTTTCGTACTCGCTCCTTTGGGACGAATAAAGCCCGACAATTTCTTTGAACACCTCAGGCGTCTTTTTGCTCGGCAGCTCGATGTGATCTACGGCGTTGTCCATGACTCTCATCTGGGAGTCTATCCCCTTTATGTTCCGATAGTTTTCCGGAATCGTCATGCCGGCGTTCACAGCCCTCTTCCTGAGCTTTCTGGAAACGGCTCTTACCGCCTCTTCGCGGCTCTTTCCGTGTTCCCGCACCTTCACGCACTCGTCCAAAAGGATCGCGGCCTCGTATATGTCGAAGTTGGGCATTTTGACGATGTTGGGAGAAGGCTTTCTCCCACCCCCTGCGGGCATCGGCGTGGGGTCCGGCGTGATTGTTTCTATCGGGCAGCCGCACATTACCAGCGCGTCTTTGAGTATCACGTCGAACATGGGCCTTTCTCCACAGTACATACGCACCATGTTGTAGAAGATGACCGCGTTCCCATCACCGAACGTACACGGATACGTTTTGGTTTTGCCGGCGTACAAAGTCTCCATGACGCCGAGCTGCAATGAGACGTCGTCTTCGTCCCGATAGTCTTTTGCAATCTCCTTTCCGGAGTATTCGGCCATAGCGCGGAGCTTTTTCGTCGCATCCTTCACGGCCTCCCCACGCGCCATGCGGCCATCCGTCACCTTCACGCAGGCGTCCAGAAGAATCGCCGTCTCGAACCAGTCGTATTTCGGTGGATCTGTCTTTTTGTCGGGTTCGTCCGCCCCGCCGAGCGTGACGAACGTTTCGTCGTCCGCGCCCTCCCTTTCCATGTCATTTAAAAGGGTGCGTATCTTCTCCCCGCAGTCGAATCCCGCGGTTTCCGTGAAATCAGTCATTGCGGAAAGGGCGCCGACGGCGAACTTCTTGTCGAAGTCCTCCCGACCTGCGCGCACGAGTGCGTTCCAGAAGCCCTCGAGCTCCCCGACCTTTTTTTCGCCGTCCTCTCCCAGCGTTTCGGAAAAAATGCTTATCTTTCGGCGTAAGGTCTCGAGGCATGCCCCGACTCCGAGCCTTCCCGCGAAGGTTTCGTCGTCATCGTCGTATCCCGGGGAATTTTCCCCGAGGATCTTCGCGGTCTCATATTTCCAGCCGGAACCGTATTCCTGCGACATTCCGGCCGCGATGAAGCCTTCGAGCGGCGGCAACAGGGCGTCGAAGCCCTCCCTCACATATGTCTTATTGTCCACGGCACTCCTTCCTATAAGTTGCGGTCACCAGATTTTCATCGTCCCGTCTTCCGTGACGCACCGGTAGTTTCCCTTTTTTTCGGCGGTCTAATTTTCAGGCCGCCGGAATTTAATTTACGACAAAATTATTCTATGTTAAGTAAATAGGTTTATAACGTTTTTTAAAGGGAAAATGTGGATAAACTATTAGTGTTTTTAAGTTTTCTATCCTTTAATTTTTGAAAAAATAGTTAATATTGGGGAAAAACCCGGATTTTCAACAATATTTTTTAACATATTGTGGAAAACTTTACTCAACATTACACGGAAAGGAATAAATCACTGCATTCTCTTTTGTTTGACTTTTTTGTCTATGATGTGTCTTTTCGCGAGCTCCGCGGACACATCGGCGGGTGATATCCCGTCGTTTACCATAAGGACCGTGTAATGGTATATGAGGTCCGCTAACTCGAATATTATTTCCTCTCTGTCTCCCCCTTTCGCGGCGACAATGACCTCTGTGCTCTCCTCTCCAATCTTTTTTATGATTTTGTCCGTCCCCTCTCTGAATAGATAGCTCGTGTATGAATTTTCAGGAAGAGTTTCCTTCCTCTCAACGAGCATGTCGTAGAGGCCGTCATATGAGAACTGATTGACGTCATCCGCAAGATACAAGGGCTCCGTGAAACAGCTATCGGATCCCAGATGGCACGCGGGACCTTTTTTTATAACCTCAACGGTAAGAGCGTCCTTGTCACAATCGGCGTAGATGTTTACTATCTTTTGCGTGTTTCCGGAGGTTTCTCCCTTCCTCCACAAAGTCTTTCTGGACCTCGAATAAAAACAGGTCTGACCTTCCTTTATGCTAATCTCAAGGCTCTCCCTTGACATGTACGCGAGCGTCAGAACCTTTTTTGAATAATAGTCCGTGACAACCGCGGGGATGAGTCCGTTTTCGTCAAATTTAAGCTCGTCAGGATTTATCATATTCTCACCTCGATGCCTTCTTTTTTCAATAATACTTTGAGATCTTTTATGTAAATTTCTTTAAAATGGAAGACGGACGCACCGAGTCCGGCATCCACATCCACAGACTTAAAAAGGTCGACAAAATCCGAGGGTTTCCCCGCGCCGCCGGATGCGATGACGGGAATTGTGACCGCTTCGTTCACCGCTTTAAGCATGGGTATGTCGAAGCCGCCTTTTACGCCGTCCGTGTCAATGCTGTTGAGGACTATTTCGCCCGCGCCGTGTTCTTCTCCGAACCTCGCCCATTCGACGGCTTCAAGCAAAGTTTCCACCCTCCCGCCGTCCGAAAAGACTGTGAATCTGCCGTTCACTCGTTTTACGTCCATGGAAAGAACCACGCACTGACTGCCGTATATTTTTGCGGCCTCTTCTATCATAGAGGGGTTTTTAATCGCGCCGGAGTTGACGGACACCTTGTCGGCTCCGGCTTTCAAAAGTCTGCCAAAGTCGGAAACCGCGTTCACTCCGCCGCCAACAGTAAGGGGTATGAATATGCTCGACGCCACGCGCATCAGAACGTCCGTGAAAAGCGAACGTTTTTCAAAGCTTGCAGTGATGTCGTAGAAAACGAGTTCGTCCGCCCCGCTCTCAGAATAAAACTTTGCGAGCGTCACCGGGTCGTCCACGTCAGATATGCCCACGAAATTTTTGCCCTTCACAACTCTGCCGTCTTTTACGTCCAGACACGGGATTATGCGTTTTGCGAGCATCAGTCCTCCAATGCGAGCGCGTCTTTGAGCGCAATCTTCCTCTCGTATATGGCCTTGCCTATCACGGCACCGAAAACGCCGGCGTCTTTCAGCTTTTCTATGTCTTCCAAAGTAGTGATGCCACCCGCGGCCGTAAATTTCACGTTATCGATTTTTCCAAGTTTTCTGAATATGCCGTCGTTCACGCCGCCAAGCATGCCGTCTTTGGAAATGTCGGTAAATACTATGTTTTTGACGCCGAGCTCGGAAAGTTTCCTGCAATAATCAAACGCATCAAGCTCCGTCGCCTCTTTCCAGCCGCGAACCCTGATGAAACCGTCCTTTTCGTCAATTCCTACCGCCACTTTTTCGCCGAACATTTTTATGGCGTCGACAAGCACGTGTTCATGCGTTATGGCCGCGGTTCCCAAAATGACTCTCGACGCCCCGGCGTTTAAGTATTCTTCCATCTGTTTCAAATTTCTTATCCCGCCGCCAACCTCAACGAACATTGATGTGCCGGAAGTTATTTCCTTTATCGCGTCAGAATTTACCGCGCGGCCGACTTTCGCGCCGTCAAGATCGACTATGTGAAGATGCGTAGCGCCGTCGGCGCAAAACGCTCTCGCGGCTTCGAGCGGCGTGATTTTATAATTCGTGACCTTGTCGTAGTCACCTTCCGAAAGCCTTACGACTTTCCCTTCTATTATGTCTATCGCAGGAAATATTTTCATGATTTTTCCAATTCACAAAACGCTTTCAAAATTTTAAGACCCACCTCGCCGCTTTTTTCCGGATGAAATTGAGTGCCGTAGACGTTTCCGCACTCTATTGAAGCCGTGACATCTATACCGTATCGCGCCGTGGATGACACGTATTCACTTCCCGCCGAAATGAAGTACGAGTGCACAAAATAGACGAAGTCGCCGCAATTTATGTGCGTGAAAAGCTTAGATTCCGCTTTCAAATCGAGCGAATTCCAGCCCATGTGCGGAATCTTGAGACCACGGGCATAATCTTTCAAAGGAAGCACCTTTCCCGGGATGAGCCCCAATCCGGTATATTCTCCAAACTCAAAACTTTTGTCAGTGAGAAGCTGTGCGCCGAGACAAATTCCTAAAAGCGGCACGCCGTCTTTCGCCGCTTTTTTTAGCGCGTCTCCTATCCCAGAGTCTTCAAGCTTTTTCGCGGCGTCCCGGAAAGCTCCCACTCCCGGCAAAATTATGGCACCGGCAGACATTATCTCGCTTATGTCGCTTGTGACTTTTCCCCGGTGTCCTATTCTTTCAAGGGATGAGACAAGTGAAAAAAGATTTCCGACCCCGTAATCGACGACGGCTATCATCAAAGCACTCCTTTGCTGGAAGGGATTTTGTCGCCTGTCACATTGACGGCCGCCTTGAGCGCCCTCGCGAACGATTTGAATACCGCCTCAATTATGTGGTGCGTGTTTTTGCCGTGCATCTTTTTGAAATGCAAAGTCACCTTCGCTTCTCGCGAAAAAGCCTCAAAAAACTCCTCCACAAGCTCCGTGTCGAAAAGTCCGACACACCTCGTTTTTTTCTCGTCGCTCTCATCTAAAACTTTCGCACTCTTTATCTTCACATTGTATGAAAGATGCCCTCTGCCGCTTATGTCGACAGCGCAAAGCACGAGGCTCTCGTCCATGGGAATAATGACGCTCGCGTACCTTTCAATCCCCTTTTTGTCGCCTATGGCGTAAAGAAACGCGAGCCCCAAAGCTATCCCCACGTCTTCGACGGTGTGGTGGAAGTCGACGTCTGTATCGCCCACGCAGGAAACTTTGAGCCCGAAACCGCTGTGAGAGGCGAAAAGCTCAAGCATGTGGTTCAAAAAACCGCACCCGGTGTCAATTTCGTAATCCCCTCCATCCAGGTTAAGATAGAGGTTTATTTTCGTTTCATTCGTCTTTCTTGATATTGTGGATTCTCTCATGATATTACTCCCAATATATCTTTTAAGGCGCTTACAAGCTTGTCATCGTCATTTTTGTCGCCCACGGTTATCCTCACAAAATCCTTTGTCCTCTCCTCGTCAAAAAATCTGACTAAAACTCCGCGCTCTTTGAGTTTAAGATACAAATTTTCGCCGGAAATTTTGGCATGTTTCGCGAAAACGAAGTTCGCCTCGGAGGGCAGGACGTCGAACCCAAGAACTTTGAGTGCCGTGGAAAGCTTTCCACGCTCCCTTATGATTTCATCCACCGAATCGATGAGCGAGCTCTCATCTTTTGCCGACTCATAAGCCAGAATCTGTGACACGGAGTTTAGGTTGTAGGGATTAAGCGAGTTTTTGACCTTTTTGAGGTCCTCAATGAGCGCATCGTCCGCGACTATGTATCCTATTCTCGCACCCGCGAGGGATCGGCATTTGGAAAAAGTCTCCGTGACGACGAGATTTTTATGGTCGTGTATGAGCGGCACCGCGTCGACAGAGGAAAACGCCGCGTAGGCCTGGTCAACTATGACAATGTCCTCGGGATTATTATCCAAAATATCAATTATGTCGCCATCGGAGAGGGCAATGCCCGTGGGCGCGTTGGGATTCGCGATGACAATCGTTTTCCCCGCTCCGAAATAGTCTTTGGGGTCAACAGTATAATCGTTCTTTAATGGCACCTCATCATACGCGAGCCCGAACATCGCCGCAATCTTTTTATAAAACGAATAGGTGACATCCGGAAACAAAAGTCCTTTCCAGCCGTACGCCAAAAACGAAAAGACAAGAGCCTCGTCGCTGCCGCCCGTCAAAAGAACGTTTTTCTCGTTTACCATCAAAGCTTTAGCGAGCGCGTTCGTGGCCTCCCTCGCCTCAGGGTCGGGGTATTTTCTGAGACCTTCAAGGACTTTTTTCGTAACGGCCTCCACAGCCTTTTCAGAGGGCGCATACGGGTTCTCATTCGTGTTCAGCTTGACATACGCCCTGTCTTTCGGCTGTTCGCCAGGAACGTACGGCTTTGTCGAATTTACGGTATCGGACGCGAATTTACTCATCCGTTCTTATCTCCACAGATTTCGCGTGCGCCGTGAGACCCTCCGAGTTCGCGAAACGCACTATGTCGGGTGCGGCCTTAAAAAGCTCTGCCTTCGTGTAATACATGTACTGTGTGGCTTTGAGAAAGACGTCCACGCTCAAAGGCGAGGCAAATTTTGCCGTGCCGCCCGTGGGAAGCGTGTGGTTTGCCCCCGCGAAATAGTCGCCCACGGCCTCGGGCGTGTTGTACCCCAAAAAAACAGAACCGGCGTTTTTGATTTTTTTCATAAGCTCGAACGGCTCTTCCACGCATAGCTCCAAGTGCTCCGGCGCGAACTCGTCGGAGAGCGCCGCAGCGTCATCAAGGCTCGCGCATATTATTATTTTGGAGTTGTTCTCAAGTGATTTTGAGGCAATGTCGCACCTTTCAAGAGCCTTCACCTGCTTATCAAGTTCTCCGGAGACCTCGACAGCCAATTTTTCGCTGTCGGTCAAAAGAATCGCGGAAGCCAAAGCGTCGTGCTCGGCCTGTGACAAAAGATCAGCCGCGACATGCCTTGGATTGGCTTTCCCGTCAGCTATCACCAAAATTTCGCTGGGGCCTGCCACCATGTCAATTCCCGCGGTGCCGTAAATTTGTTTTTTTGCGACAGCGACATATATGTTTCCGGGCCCCACCACGCAGTCGACTTTTGGTATGGATGCCGTGCCGTACGCGAGGGCACCTATCGCCTGCGCACCGCCAACCTTGTATATCTCATTTACTCCGGAAAGACTAGCCGCGGCGAGGACCTCCTTTTTGATTTTCCCGTCACGCTGCGGAGGGGAAACCATGACGATACGCTCAACTCCCGCAATCTTCGCGGGCACAGCGTTCATGAGCACGGTAGAAGGATATGCAGCCGTGCCGCCTGGAATATACAGCCCCGCGCTTTTCACCGGCGTGAACTTCTGACCCATGACGCAGTCGCCTCTTTTTATCTCAAACCCCTCACGAAGCTGCGCTCTATGAAACTCCTCGATGTTGGCAATTGAGTGTTTCAATGTTTCAATATATTCAGGACCAACCTCATTTAAGGCCTCGTCTATTTCCTCCCGGGACACAAGAAAGCTTTCGGGAAGGATGTTGTCGAATTTGAGAGTATACCTTTTCACGGCCTCGTCTCCTTCCTCTCTCACCGCACAAAGAATCTCCCTCACTGCGTCCTCGACTTCGTCGGAATACACGGCCTTTCTGTCAACGAGGTTAATTTTAACTTCATCGGAACATTTAACGGGTTTTATCATTTAAAGCATCCTCCAAATCAAGCCTTATTTTTTCTGTTTCGGCGTATTTAAAATTATATGAACTTTTGTTGGACACAAGTCTCGCGGAAATATCCTCAATTTGGGCAAACACGGCAAGATTGTTCTCTCTAAGCGTCCTTCCCGTTTCGACTATGTCAACTATGACGTCGGAAAGCCCAAGAAGCGGCGCGAGTTCTATGGAACCGTTGAGCTTTATTATGTCAATGTCTCGTCCCATTGATTCATAGTATTTTTTCGCGATACAGGGAAACTTCGTCGCGACTTTTAGCCTTCCCTCATTGTCCTCAAAATTTTCCTTCGCGCAGACACACATCCTGCATTTTCCGAGCCCCGTGTCCAAAAGCTCGTACAAATCCGGCTCGGTCTCGTCAATTATGTCTTTTCCGCAAATCCCCATGTCCGCGGCCCCGAGCTCGACGTACACCGCGACGTCCGCCGGTTTGACCCAGAAATAACTCACCTTCCCGTTGTCGGACAAAAAAAGCAGCTTTCTTTCTTTTTCCTCAATCTCCCGGCATCCGTAACCTGCCGATTTCAAAAGCGAATAGACCTTTTCTCCGAGTCGGCCCTTGGGAAGCGCTATGCTTACCATATGTGGCCTCCTTTTATTTTTGCCTTGCCGCCCGATTTTGTGACCTTTTCGGCTTCAAGAAGGCAATCCGCGGCACTGTCAAAGCTTATTTCCGTGTATGAGGCCTTCTCATCTTCAAAAAGTCTCTCCAGATTCTGAAGGTAAAGCGCAAAGCCTATCGCGCCGCTTGTCTTTCCCAGCTTTCTTACGAGCCTGTCATATCTTCCGCCCGACAAAACCATTTTGGGAAGCCCGTCTATAAACCCGTTGAAGATAAGCCCGTCATAATAGTTTTCATCCGATATGACTGAAAAGTCAAGTCTCATTTTATCGCCAAAGCCCAGTTTTTCCATCGTCCCGAAAAGACCTTTCAATTCGTTAAGCGCCGCGGCCATCTTGTCGTTTCTTACAAGGCTTTCAAGACCGTCAAGTGTGGTCCTGCCGTCCGTCAGCACGGCGAAGGATTTTTTCATCTCCTCCGAAAGACCGGCATCCCTTGAAAATACCTTGAAATCATGGATGTTTCTTGTCTTCAAAAGTGCGTAAAGCTTTTCTCTCGCCATGCCTTCCACTCCGAACCAGTCAAAAATCCCTTCAACGAAGCCCATGTGCGACACACAGAGAAGACATTTTCCGGAAAGCGCGTAAAGGGTCTTCATGGAAAGCAGCGTCACCTCAGCCAAAATGAGCGGTGTTATGTCTCCCACTACCTCAACGCCCGCCTGGCTCACCTCGCGAAACCTTGCATCCGCGTCGCTTTGACGGAACACTCTTTCATTGTAGTACAGCCTTTCCGTGCTTTCGACAAAGCCCAAATGCTTTATGAGAGATATGGTGACGTCGGGGCGCATCGCACGGAGCTTGCCGTCACTGTCCGTGAACGTGAGGACGTTCTTACAGAGAAGAAAATCCCTGTTTTCCGAAAAAAGCGAGTAGTCCTCAAAACACTCAGACCGGTATTTTCTGTATCCGTATGAAGAATACAGATTGTTAAGCTCACAAAGGAGCGCGTCTTCATTCATCTTTCTTGCCAATAACGTTTTTGTACCCGCCGGCACCGTATGACACGCATCTCGATATCCTTGAAAGCGTCGTGCTTGAAAGTCCGGTTTTTTCCGTGGCTTCGGTGTATGTCGCGCCGCCAAGCAATAGGCTTGCAGCATGTGCCCGAAGCGCCATCTGTTCCACCTCTTTGACCGTGCATAAATCGTCCAAAAACTGTCTGCACTCCTTGACGTCTTTCACACTTACAAGATATTCGCAGAGTTCATCCACATATTTGTCAATTTCAGTTCTCATCATCAGCCTCTTGTACCCATTATACTTTATTACGGTAGAGTAGTAAAGTAAAATCAGACAAAAAAAAATGACAAAAGTTTTTTTCCATAAAATTTATATAATATGTATGTAAATAAAACAAGAATTATCGGTACCGTTCGGTTATATTTGTAATTCGACGTCGGAATTTTAAGCAAAAATTCAGGGAAAATTTTTCTGCGGACATAATATCGCTTTTGAAACACAAAAAAAGAAACCACCCGGAGGCTCTAAACACAAAGCAAAATCCAAACGAAGAATCAAAGAAGCTTCGCGTTATCGACGGTAATTATTTCTTTTTTGACAACATGTTTTTTTGTCTTTGAGTCGTACACGATGCCGAGAAGCAGTACATCCCCTTTGTATTCGTAAAAGGCCTTGTAATATCTTTTGTCTTTGATTTGGGCGATGGCGTTTTCGGCGGTGTCGTCCACTTTGAACTCCATGACCATCGGAAGTAAAGTTTTTCCTTTTCTCGGTGTGAATATGACGTCCGCCCTGCCGCGTGAGGAAGAGGCTTCCGTCCTCGAGTAGTAGTCATTTATGAGGTTAAAATAGG
>JAJQAJ010000045.1 GCA_021203865.1 Clostridia bacterium | reverse complement strand
TACACTATTTTGTGGAATCTCGCAACAAAAACCAACACTGTGCAAATAGGGGCTTATAAAAAAAGGAACTGCTGTAATTTCTGTTACGGCAGTTTTTGCTATCTTTCGGGTCAGGGTTTCAGTATGGTGATGGGCACCACGTACACACCGTTTTTCAACTGACGGGCGCTGTCGTCCATGCCGCGTATGACACATAGAATTGAGGGTTTTTTGCCTCTTGTATCCTCAATGTAGGAACTTACGGAGGTAGTGTCTAGTATTTTGTGCAAAAAGCCACACAATTTTTTTAAGTGAGAGGAATTTTTGGGGGCCCGGGAGGGCCTTCAGGGGGGAAGGCCCTCCCGGGCCCCCAAAAAAAACGCGGATAGAATTTGTCGGAATTTATCTACTGTTTAGGCTGTGCCATACGGTGATTTTAGTATCGGTAGGATAAATTCCCGGATTGCTCGTGGGCGTCTTACACGGAAAGGACGTCAGAAAGTGTCACGAGCGTGACGTGTGAGTTATTTTCACTCTCCATTGTGACCGCTTCGGTGAATCCGTTTAATGAGAAGATGTAGTAGTAGATTTCGCCGTCGACGGGAAGCTTAGTCTGCATGTTCTTAAACTGTCCCATGTCAAACGGAGATGACGTGAACTTGCATTCTCCAATGATATACCTTTTCCCGTATTTGTCGCTTGCGAGCATGTCGATTTCCTCCGTGCGCGATGATATTTTCCCGTCGTCGTCTTGCGTCCTTATTTTGCCCCACCAGCGTCCGATTTCGGAAAAGCGGAACGGAAGATTTTTGCGCATGTTGAGGATGTACATATAGTCGATGCATACGTTTTCAAAGATTTTTGACGCGAAAAGGTGCAGTTTGCCCTCTATTTCGTCCTCCCATACGCCGTCCGTGTCGCCCATCCCCAATCGTGACCTGTATTTGTCGACGTATGCGAACCAGAAACGGAAGTAGTTGTCACACAGAATCAGATTTCCTTTGGCGCTCTTATCCCTGTCAGTCGCGGAAGTAAGCACGGGATACTCTCTTTTTATTATTCCAAGATCTATAAGTTTTTTGATGTAGACGCTGAGAGTTCTGTTTTCTATCTGTGTCCTTGAAAAAATTTCCGCGTTTGTGTTGCATCCCGTCGCTATCGCCGAAATAATCAGATTGTACACGGCCGGTTCCCTCAGTTCCTCGCGCATGAGAAACTCAATTTCGCTGTACATCACGCTGTTGCTTTTCAATATGTTCTTTTTGACATTTTGTTCAATCGACAAAGACGGATTGAACTGTGTGAGGTAGTAGGGGACCCCTCCGAGAATCGAATACGCGATCATCTTTTCCTCATCCGAATATGACGGGAAAAATTTGACCGCGTCGGTGTACGGCAGAGGAGCGAGCTTATATATCCCGGTGAGTCTTCCGTACAGAGGTGTCTGTTGCCCGAGAATTTCGTCTTCCATGAAACTTATCGAACTTCCGGAGAGAATCAGCATTATGTTGCTGTTTTTAAGCGTGTGGTCCCATAAATTCTGCAGTACGGAGGGGATGCTTTTGTTTGAATCGACCATGTACGGGAATTCGTCTATCGCGACGACAAGCTTCTTGTCTGACTTTATCTGACTTATGAACGTGAACGCTCTCTTCCAGTCCGCAAAAGGTGACATGGCACAATATTCGGGCGAATACGAAAACAGTGTTTCGGAAAACTCTTTCAGCTGTTCATTGTCCGGATAAACGGAACATGAATAAAAGATGGCGGGTTTGTCCTTGCAAAATTGAGTGATAAGCTCGGTTTTCCCAACTCGCCGTCTTCCGTAGACGGCGATAAATTCGGCCTTGTCACTGTTGTAGGATTCGTTTAAAGATTCAAGTTCTTTTTCTCTGCCTATGAACATGGCATTTCTCCTTTAAACATATGCAAATCGTGATTTGTCAAATCGTGATTTGCAAATATGATACATTTGTTAGATTGCGATGTCAACGCAAAAAGTCAATGTTTTAAAAACAATCGTGAAATGTCAAATCGTAATTTGTATTGCAGGCGGGTTCGGCCGACGCATGAATTATGCCATATGGAGTCCGACATAATTGAATTAGGAAAGTCATTTTGCGGGTTATTGAGTGTTTTCTTGTTGATTTTCTTCTTAAACTTGTGTAAAATACGTGTATCAGGAGTAAATTGACATTATGATTTTATTCATGGCTGAGCTTAAAGAGAAATACGGTGATCATTCCGATGTCTACGGTAAAATCGCGCGCGAGGTCAAACGCGGGAATCTTATCAGTGTTTCGCACGGAATTTATGAAACTGACAGAAACACCGACGGCAGATACCTTGCCGGGTGCATCTACGGTCCCTCGTATCTGTCTTTTGAATTTGCGCTGGCGGAGTACGATCTCATTCCGGAAGCTGTGTATTCTTTCACGTCCGCCACGTTTTCAAAGAACAAGAGGAAGTTTTACAAAAACGAATTCGGTAATTTCAGTTATAGGGACATCCCCCGAGACGCGTATCCGTTCGGATACAGACTGAGACAAGAAGGCGAGTACACCTGTCAGATGGCGAGTCCCGAGAAGGCGCTTTGCGACAAACTTTACATCATGCCGCCCGTCAGAAGTGTTAGGGACATAAAGTACATGCTCTTTGAAAACCTCAGAATAGAAGAGATCGACTTTTTGAATTTGTCCATGGACGACATCCTTTATTTTGCGCCGCTGTATCACTGCAACAATTTGACATATCTTTCAAAATTCATTGAAAGAGAGGTTTTGCCATGACAAGACAGCCAAACGGTGTCATCCTTGACATGCTTGAGAGGATTCCCTCTGGAAACGAAAAAGAAAAAAAAGATGCCCTGAGACATGTCATCCAGGAGGTCATATTATACGGCTTTTCAAAGACGGATTTTTTTGACAGGGCCGCTTTTTGTGGTGGCACGGCTATACGTCTTTTTCACAGGCTTCCCAGATTTTCCGAGGACCTTGATTTTTCACTGATTTCACCGGACAAGTCATTCAGATTGAGTGATTATTTTGAAATGATTGATTCGGTTCTGAGGTCGTACGATTTCAGCTTCACAATTGAAGAAAAGCAGAAGATTTTTGATAGCGGTGTGCGTACTGCTTACGTCACAGGCAATGCGAAGGAACTTGTGCTGTGGTTTTTCCCGGACGGAGGCAACGTCTACATGGCATCAAACGAAAAAATCAGGATAAAACTTAAAGTCAGCGTCAATCCACCGCCCGGCGCGACATGTGAACTTTTGCGAAGTCCGCTGCCGGCAATGCATTACACGCGTGTTTATGACCTTCCGTCGCTTTTCGCCGGCAAAATCGCAGCCATACTCATGAGAAGCTCTCATGGGGGCGGACCGGATGGCCAAAAAAGGTTTCAAAACCGCGACAAAGGCAGGGACCTTTATGACTATCTCTATCTTCTGTCCCGCGACACACATGTCAACATGGATTTCCTTAATAGCAGCCTCACATCCCGCGGATATATCGGAGAAGACTTTGCGCTCACGAGGGATTCACTCATGGAACTTTTGGAAAAAAGATTCAAGGAAATACGATATGACACGGCCAAGGACGATGTGAGGGGCTTTTTGCGCTCCGCCGACGAAATAGAAGACTGGGACAGCGATTTCTTCGTTTCCGTGACAAGGGATTTCCTGAAATAGAGCAACTGTGATTTTGGTAAGTCCGGGGATATCTTTTCCGCGACGCCGGAGCTTTTCGATAATCGATATAGTGCGGAACATGAAAATAACACGAGAGTGCGCAGGTCTTTTCGTCTGATATGCCGAGATTGGAAATACAGTGTCAGATACGGTGTTATCCCGAAGGAGTGAAACATGTTATATTATACCCCTGATGGATCCGCCGCCAGGATATAACATTTTGTGCGTAGTCGTAATGGTTGTATAGGGTATCATCTTCGTGCTCAGGGATGGGACGGAGATATCGTTTGAAGGATGTGATTTTGACTCGGAGCTCATCACGCTTATCAGCGGGCATGACCTTACAGACGGATACACGCCGTTCGAGAAGGTGTCTGAAAGATGGAACGGCTCCCCGAAATCAAGGCGGTCGGATCGCGTGAGGTGGTCGCGCTCAGATAAGCGATGGAATTTTCAAAAATAAACGCGGGCGGGTTATCATGACCTGTCCGCGATGTTTTCCTATTTGTCATTCTTTCTCTTTTCTTCTTTCCACTTTTTGATCTCTTCAAGCCTTGCTTTGAATCTCCCTTCGACGCCCTGCTCGGTGGGAGTGTAGTAGACCCTGTCTTTTATCGAGTCGGGAAGGCACTGCATCTCGGAAAGTTTCTCCTCCGTGTCGTGCGCGTACACGTAGCCCTTGCCGTATCCCAAATCCTTCATGAGGGAGGTGGGAGCGTTTCTTATGACCAGGGGGACGGGTTCGGCGAGCATGTTCATAGCGTCGGCTTTTGCCGCGTTATATGCGACTTCCATGGAATTGGACTTCGGCGCGAGAGACATGTAAACGACCGCTTCCGTGAGATGCACGGAGCACTCCGGCATTCCTATCAGCCTGCACGCCTCAAAGGCGGCGACGGCGATTTCGAGCGCCCTCGGGTCAGCGAGTCCGACATCCTCGCTCGCGAACCTTGTCACGCGTCTCGCGATGTATATGGGGTCTTCACCGGCTTCGAGCATCCTCGCAAGCCAGTACACGGCGGCGTCGGGGTCCGAATTTCTCATGGATTTGTGGAGCGCGGAAATGAGGTTATAGTGTTCTTCGCCTTTTTTGTCGTAGAGAAGTGATTTTTTTGAGGTGCACTGCTCTATGTCCTCCGCTGTGACCGTCGTCTTTGAACCTTCTACCGTGCCGTTGAGAACCGCCATCTCTAAAGTTGAGAGCGCGCGCCGTGCGTCCCCGTCCGCGAAATTGGCTATTGTCTCTATGAGGTCGTCGCTTATTTCGACCGTCTGGTTTCCGAACCCGAGAGGGTCGGAGATGGCCCTTTTCAAAAGACTCACAAGCTCTTCCGGTTTGAGAGCCTGCAAAACGAAGACTTTGCAGCGGGAGAGAAGCGCGCCGTTCACTTCAAACGATGGGTTTTCGGTCGTCGCGCCGATGAGTATTATGCTGCCCTTCTCGACGTACGGGAGAAAGGCGTCCTGCTGCGCTTTGTTGAAGCGGTGGATCTCGTCGACAAAAAGTATTGTCTTAGTGCCGAACCTCTTGCTCCGCTCGGCCTGCTCCATGACCTGTTTTATCTCTTTTATGCCGGATGTCACGGCGGAGTAGTCTATGAACTCGGCCCTTGTCCTCCCCGCGATGATGCGAGCGAGCGTTGTTTTTCCAACTCCCGGGGGGCCCCAGAATATCATCGAGCCTATGTTGTCGCTCTCTATCAGCTTCCTGAGGACCTTCCCCTCGCCAAGAAGGTGAGTTTGTCCGCAGAATTCATCGAGGGTTTTGGGTCTTAGTCTGTCCGCGAGCGGCTTTGAGGAGGGATCTTCAAAAAACGTGTCCTGATAATCCATGATCACACGATTATGTTCACAAGTCTTTTGGGGACGAATATGAACTTTTTGATGGTTTTGCCTTCGAGAAGAGGTTTTATCGCCTCATCTTCCGTGACGATTTTTTGCATTTCGCCCTCCGATATGTCGGCGGGAACGGTAATTTTGGTCTTTATTTTGCTGTTCACCTGCACGGCGTACTCGAACGTTTCCTCCGCGCACTTGCTCTCGTCGTATTCTGGCCACATCTCGTACGCTATCGTGCCTTCATGTCCCAGTACGACGCTCCAAATCTCCTCCGTGAGGAAGGGAATGAGGGGGTTCATGAGCTTTATGAAGCCCTCGGCGTAAGGGCGCGGGAGTTTGTTTCCGTCGCTTATTTCTTTGTAGACCGCGTTTATGAAGATCATCGACTGGGAGATGGCGGTGTTCACCTTCATGGTCTCGTAGTCCTCACCCATCTTTTTGACGGTCTGGTTGTATATCTTTTCCAGGTTTTTGTTTTCTCCGTCGGATATGGCGTCAAGCTCGAAGTACAGCCTGTGAATCCTGTCGATGTATTTTTTTATTCCTTCGATGTTCTTTGTGTTCCAGGGTTTCGTGTCGGCCACGGGGCCCATGAACATCTCGTACATCCTCAAAACGTCCGCGCCGAAGTCTCTCACTATGTCGTTGGGGTTTATGACGTTTCCGCGGGACTTGGACATCTTTTCGTTGTCCTCGCCCAAAATCATGCCCTGATGGAAGAGTTTTTTGAAGGGCTCTTTGCAGGGCACGTATCCGTTGTCATAAAGGAAATTGTTCCAAAATCTCGCGTAGAGAAGGTGTCCCACGAGATGCTCTCTTCCGCCGCAGTAGAAGTCGACCGGCATCCAGTGTTCAAGAAGCTTGTAGGACGCGAACTCTTTGTCGTTGTGGGGGTCGCAGTAGCGGAGAAAATACCATGAAGAGCCGGCGGAGCCCGGCATCGTCGTCGCCTCTCTTTTTCCCTTTTTGCCGCAAATTTCGCAGTTTATCCATTCTTTCGCGTTGTCGAGGGGAGGGTTGCCGCCCTTCGCTTTGTAATCGTCCATTTCGGGGAGTACGACGGGAAGGTCCTCTTCGGCTATGAGAACGTCCTCGCCGTCTTCGAGATGCACGACGGGAAGAGGTTCACCCCAGTATCTCTGCCTGCCGAAGATCCATTCCCTAAGCTTGTACGTCACGGTTTTCTGCCCTAAGCCTCGCTCCTGGAGCCAGGAGGCCATTTTGTCTATGGCGTCCTGTTTGTTGAGCCCGTTGAGAAAATCTGAATTTATGTGCGTCCCGTCCTGTGTGTAGGCCTCTTTCGATATGTCTCCGCCATCGAGGACCTCAATTATTTCAAGACCGAATTTTTTGGCGAACGCGTAGTCCCTCTCGTCGTGCGCGGGAACCGCCATTATGGCCCCGGTACCGTAAGAGGTGAGAACGTAGTCGGAGATGTAGATGGGAATCTTTTTCCCGTTCGCGGGGTTGACAGCGAAGGCTCCCGTGAATGCGCCCGTCTTGTCCTTGTTGAGCTCGGTCCTCTCCATGTCGGATTTCGTCGCGCACACGGCCTTGTATTTTTCAACCTCGTCTTTTTGCGCGGGAGTGGTTATTTTGTCGATGAGTTTGTGCTCGGGAGCGAGGACGCAGTATGTGGCTCCGAAAAGCGTGTCGGCGCGCGTCGTGAAGACGGTGAACTTTTCGTCAGTGCCGTCCACTTTGAAGTCGATGTTTGCGCCCACTGATTTCCCTATCCAGTTCCTCTGCGCGGTCTTGCTCGCCTCCGGCCAGTCCAGCTCGTCGAGACCTTCAAGCAGCCTTTCGGCGTATTTGTTTATGTCTATCACCCACTGCTTCATGTTGCGGCGGACGACGGGGTATCCCCCGCGCTCTGATTTGCCGTCGATTATCTCGTCGTTGGCGAGCACCGTCCCGAGCTCCTCGCACCAGTTCACGGGTGTGTCGACGTATCTCGCGAGACCCGCCTTGCAGAGTTTTTCAAAGATCCACTGCGTCCATTTGTAGTAGGAGGGATCGCATGTCGAAACGGTCTGCGTCCAGTCGTAGGAAAGTCCAAGCATTTTGAGCTGGGATGTGAAGGTTTTTATGTTTTCCTTCGTGAAGCCCTCCGGGTGATTTCCCGTGGCGATGGCGTACTGTTCGGCGGGAAGGCCGAAACTGTCGAAACCTATGGGGTGTAGGACGTTGTAGCCCTGCATCCTGCGCATGCGCGAGAGTATGTCGGTCGCCGTGTAACCCTCGGGATGTCCCACGTGCAGCCCCGCGCCGGAAGGGTAGGGGAACATGTCCAGAACATAGTATTTGGGTTTGGAAAAATCGTTAAGGTCGGTGTGGAACGTGTTGTTGTCATCCCAGTATTTTTGCCATTTTTTCTCAACTTCGCTGAAGTTTGTGTAAGCCATCTTTCTTCTTCCTCGCTTTATTAGACGTCTAAATTATATATTTTCGGCGTGGTTTTAGCAATTAAATGAGTCGCCTTTTTTGCGGGGCGCGCGGGACACGGAAAAGCTCCGGACGTAAAAAAATATCTTCCGTCCCGCGGTTTATATTGTTGACATCGCCGCCCGAAAAGAATTATCATTTACTCGCAGTTGAAAGACAAGTACCGCCCGGAGGGGATCACAGCGAGCGCGGGATGATGTGAGCCGCGCGTCACGAAGGGATGAGGGAAACCACTTTCGCATGGCTGCGGACAACTTGATTAAGGCGGTCATTTCTGAATGGCAATTAAGGTGGAACCGCGCGAATTTTTTTGCGTCCTTAAACTTCTTTTTCTTTGGTTTGGGGGCTTTTTATTTACAAAAATTTCGGAAAAACAAAGTCATTTCGGAGTACACATATGAAAATTTCTCTCAAAAGCGGCGATGAGCTCAATCTGAACGAAGGCGCTGACTGCAAGGCCGCGGCCGCGGCCATAAGCGATTCACTTTCCCGCGCGGCCGTCGCCGCCAAGGTGAACGGCAAGATGACGGATTTGTTTCACCCCCTCGCCGAGGGTGACGAAGTCGAAATCATAACGCTCAAAGACAAGGAGGGCCTCGATGTCTACCGCCACACATGCGCCCACGTCCTCGCGCAGGCTCTGAAAAACATCTATCCCACGTGCAATCTCGCGATAGGACCCGTGATAGAGAACGGCTTTTATTACGACATAGACTTTGTCACGCCCATAACTCAGGCCGACCTTGAAAAAATTGAGACTGAAATGCAGAAGATAATCAAGGCCAACGAGCCCATTGAACGCTTCGAGCTGCCGAGAGACGAGGCGATAAAACTCATGGAGGGCTTCGGCGAGAAATACAAAGTCGAGCTCATATGCGACCTTCCCGAGGATGAGACCCTGTCATTTTACAAACAGGGCCCTTTCACGGATTTTTGCAGGGGCCCGCATCTTCCTTCGACGGGTAAAATTAAGGCGTTCAAACTGACGTCCATAACGGGCGCGTACTGGCGTGGGAGCGAGAAAAATAAGATGCTCACCAGAATTTACGGCACGGCGTTTGAGAAAAAAGCGCAGCTTGACGCGTATCTCGCGGAAGTTGAGGAGGCCAAAAAGAGAGATCACAACAAGCTCGGCCGCGAAATGGGGATATTCATGACGAGTGACGTCGTGGGACAGGGCCTTCCCATCCTCATGCCCAAGGGCGCAAAGATGATGCAGATTCTCTCCCGATTTGTCGAGGACGAGGAGGAAAAACGCGGGTTCATGATAACGCGCACGCCGCAGATGTCCAAATCCGACCTTTTCAAAATTTCCGGACACTGGTATCACTACAGGGACAAGATGTTCGTCCTTGATGACATAGACGAGAACGGTGAGAGCCCCACGGGCGACGAAGTCATGGCACTTAGGCCCATGACGTGTCCGTTCCAGTACCAGATTTACAAAAACGGGCTCAAATCCTACCGCGATCTTCCGTGCCGGTATTCTGAAACGGCCACGGAGTTCAGAAAGGAAGCCTCGGGCGAGATGCACGGCCTCATCCGCATACGCCAATTCACACTGTCGGACGGGCACATCATCTGCACGAAGGAACAGGTGGAGGGTGAGTTCAAAAGATGTCTCGACCTTTCCTATTACATACTCGACTGCCTTGGGATGAGAAACGACGTCACCTACCGTTTCTCCAAGAGAGGCAAGGCGAAGTCCGACAAATACATAGACAACGACGCGGCGTGGAACGACACCGAGGCCATGATGAAGAAGATTTTAGACAATCTCAAAATCGATTATGTCGAGGCTGATGACGAGGCGGCGTTCTACGGACCCAAGCTCGACGTGCAGATAAAGAACGTGCACGGAAAAGAGGACACTCTCATAACCATACAGATAGACTTCGCGGCGGGCGAGAGCTTTGACATGAACTACATAGACGTTGACGGCCAGAAGAAGACGGCGTACGTCATTCACAGAAGTTCGATAGGCTGCTACGAAAGGACGCTCGCGTTTCTCATAGAAAAATATGCCGGAGCCTTCCCGCTGTGGTTTTCCGCGACCCAGGTCAAAGTACTTTCCATAACTGACAGGTCGTCATCTTACGCCGAAAAGGTGGCTGACGAGCTGCGTCTTTCAGGCATCCGCGTCGAAACGGACACGAGAAGCGAAAAAATTGGATACAAGATTCGCGAGGCGAAACTCGAAAAGCTTCCATATATCTTGGTAGTCGGCGACAAAGAGGCGGAAAACGGCACGGTGAACGTCACAAAGCGCGGCGTCGAGGAGAAATCCGACATGACTATAGCCTCTTTCATAGAAAGAGTCACAGATGAGACGGCGAGGAAAGTCATATTCTGAAATTGAACCATGAAACGGTTGACAGGTTTTGGCCGGGTGTGCTAACATTACCCCGTTAAGTAAAGGTGACCCCTTTCGCCGT
>JAJQAJ010000089.1 GCA_021203865.1 Clostridia bacterium | reverse complement strand
GCGGCGATATAAGCGAATCTCATGACGTCCGCGAGCGTTGCTTCATCATTGAACGTCCTTGTGGGGGCACAGGTCCTCATGGAATTTCGCGATAAGATTCGCGAGCTTTTCCCCGTCTTTGTTAAGAGTTGTGTCAAGTATTTCCAAAGAGAGACTCACGAGCATGCTTAGGGGGTCGTCGCCCATACCGCTTATGACTTCAATGAATTCTCTTTTGATCTCCAGATTGGGAATGTATACCGAGCTTTTGCCTCTGTCATATGCGAGATAGCCGAGATTTACAAGTTGCTTTAGGATTTTGTTAAGATATCGCTGGGTTGTGTCATCCTCGAAAAATATTTCCTCCTGAATTTGATAGGTGTCGCCGCACAGAAGCTTTGTCAGCACGTCATGAAGGCCGTCGCTGTTGAGCCTTATGTACTGTTTGAGATCCTCGAATGATTCGGTCCTCGGCCAGTAGCTCATAAGTTGATTGTCAAGAATGGCGGACACCACTGAATTTGAGTTGTACATGTGGAGGTCTTCACCGGGCTTATTTTCAAATATGTACCCGTCGTACCAGTCTCGGATGCTGTCATATAAAAACCCGCGCTCGGCGCAAAGAGCCTTAACTTCGCCCGCCATGAAACCGAAATACTGTTTTATCGACAAGAAAATTTCAATTTAAAATAAGACAGCACGCAAGAAAAAATCACCACGGCCGAGCCGATTGCCGAACACGTCCTCCGCATATAACAGGATCTTTCTGAGTGCCGGTTTACTTTGAAAGTTCTTCTGCCTTTTTCACACACGCCGCCACAGCCTCGTTCACTACGGAGCGGAAACCCTCATCTTCCAGAACTTTTACAGCCTCTACCGTCGTTCCGCCTTTGGAACAGACTTTGGCCACGAAATCACTCATGGGTGCGTCCTCCCTCTGTATCATCTCAGCAGCGCCCATGACAGTCTGAACGGCGAGAAGCCTCGCTTCCTCTCTTTTAAGCCCCTGCTTCACGCCCGCGTCAATCAACGCATCAATGAACATAAAAACATACGCCGGTCCGGATCCGGAAATTCCCGTGACAGCGTCCATCTTCTCCTCCGGACAACTCATGACGGTGCCCATACAGTCAAAAAGCTTCGTTATAAACTCGGTGTCGTCGAAACTTCTTCCAAAATCGTACATGTCGACGGCTATCATGCCGGAGCCTATCGTGCAGGGAAGATTGGGCATGGCCCGCGCAACCTTCACGCCCACGCCGAGCGCACCTCTCACGGTCGCTTTCTTTACACCCGCCATGATGGAAATGACTTTTTCCGGCCGCACGGCGGCGATGTCCTCCGCCACCTCCTCAAAGTTCTGAGGTTTCACCGCGATGAGAAGATACTCCGAGTTTTCCGCGACGAACCTATTGTCCGTGCACGCTTCAATACCAAGGTCCCTCGCCGATGAGAGTTTTTCCTCATCCTTGTCGGACACGACTACCTTTTTCGCTCTGATGAAGTCGGAAAGCGTCACGCCACGAAGCACGGCATCAGCCATGACCCCGCAGCCTATCACGCCGAGTCTGTACAATTTTTTCATACCATTCTCCGAATAAGTTGACTTGAATGTCATCCTTTAATATAATTATTTTCGTTTCATAGGGGTGTAGCTCAATGGTAGAGCAGCGGTCTCCAAAACCGTCGGTTGCATGTTCAACTCGTGTCACCCCTGCCACACGACCCGCGACCCGCGGGTCTTTTTTCATGTGTCCCAGCCCAATTCAAAGCATTGGGGAGACCCTCCTAAACAGTTTTCAAAGACGAGGCGTCTGTCCGGAATGAGACTATCCGGAAGTTCGTCCGCGAAAAACCACGCGAGCTTCTCCGTCTTGTCGGGTTCCCCGGCGCATTCACGTCCTTCGCCGTCTTCGACAAGCGCCCAGAAATAAATGTTGTGATACGCGATGAAGGAGCCGTCTGACGCCCTGTCCTTTTTGTGAACGTAGGCCATGAAGTGAAAATCTTCAGGCGGAATTTCATAGCCCGTCTCCTCTTTGGTCTCGCGCGCCGCCGCGGCGGTGACACTTTCCCCCTCTTCGACGTGTCCCGACGATGAAAGATCCCACAGCCCATCGGCAAAGCCCGTGCCGCGTCTTTTTTGCAAAAGTACTTTTTCGGACCCGTCTTTTTCTTCGTCAAACGTTATCAGGGCAACTATGACAGCCGCGGGACACATGTACCTTTCCTCGTATTTTATCACACGTTCACCTCGCCCGTTTTGCCGAGAAGATTTTTTCTCTCCTTCAAAATGGGATCTATCTCGTTTTTTATAAACTCAGCGGTTTGCGAGGGTGCACGTCCCACAAACTTTTTCGCGTCAACTATGCCGGAAAGTTTCCCGCGCACGGCTCCGAACATGTCGTCAGCCTCTATGAGTTCGAGAAGGTTGTTGTCACCGCCTTCCTCTTTGACTCGCCTCGCAGCTTCCCGCGAAAGAGTCCTTATCCTTTCGTGCAGCTCCTGCCTGTCACCGCCAGCCTTGACACACTCCATGAGAATGTTCTCCGTCGCCATGAAGGGAAGCTCGGCGGCCACGCGCCGCTCTATGACCCCGGGATAAACGACAAGACCGTCCGCCACATTCATGTATATGTTGAGCACGCCGTCGAGAGCGAGGAACGCCTGTGCCACGACTATCCTTCTGTTCGCCGAATCGTCGAGTGTCCTTTCCATCCACTGTGTGGAAGCCGTCACGGCGGCGTTCACGGGAAGTGACAAAACATACCTTGAAAGTGACGACATCCTCTCTGAGCGCATGGGGTTTCTCTTGTACGCCATGGCGGAAGAACCGACCTGTCCCTTTTCAAATGGCTCTTCAACTTCCTTCATGCTCGCGAGGAGCCTTATGTCGCCCGAAAATTTGTACGCGCTTTGAGCAACACCAGACAAAAAGGAAAGAACGCTGTAATCAAACTTTCTGGGATAGGTTTGTCCCGTGACGCCGTAGACTGGATAGCCCCCCATTTTTTCGACGACTCGGCGTTCAAGTTCCTTAACCTTGTCTTCATCCCCGTCAAAAAGTTCCATAAACGAGGCCTGCGTACCGGTCGTCCCCTTGACGCCGCGGAGTTTGAACGATTCTTTAAGATTCTGGAGGTTGACGTAATCCATCTCCAGATCCTGCATCCAAAGCGTCGCTCTTTTGCCCACGGTGGTGAGCTGCGCGGGCTGGAGGTGCGTGTAGCCCAGAGTGGGCAGGTCTTTGTATCTCAGCGCGAACGTTTTGAGTTTGTCGAGGACATTGACGAGTTTTTCCTCTATGATGTCCAAGGCGTCGCGGATTATCAGAAGTTCGGAGTTGCAGTCAACAAAACACGACGTCGCCCCGAGATGTATGATGCCCCTCGCACCCGGAGCCTGGTCGCCGTACGCCCTGACATGCGCCATGACGTCGTGCCGGGTCTCTTTTTCATATTCCGCGGCGAGAGCCGCGTCAACGTCGTTCTCGTGCTTTTTGAGCTCTTCAACCTGCTCTTCGGTTATGTTGAGCCCAAGCTCCATTTCGCTTTCCGCGAGAGCCACCCAAAGTTTTCTCCAAAGCGTGAAGCGCTTTTTGTCCGAAAAATTCTCCGCCATCTTTCTCGTGGCGTACCTCGTCACGAGCGGATTTTCGTATATATCTTCGTCCATGTCGGCTCCTTTTTAGCCCCGGACCTTCCTGGGAGCGGGGAAAGTCTGTCCGAACGTATCCACCATGACACTTTTCATGACCACATCTTCAAGCGGTTTGTCCTTCCAGTCGCACCTGACGCCCGCTATCCCATCAACGACGTCCATGCCTTCCGTGACTTTGCCGAACGCAGCGTACTGACCGTCCAAATAGGCGGAATCCGCGTGAACTATAAAAAACTGGGAGCCGGCACTGTCAAACTCCTGTCCTCTTGCCATGGAAATCACGCCTCTTAGGTGCGGAATGTCGTTCCTGTCATAACCGTTCGCTTTGAACTCACCTTTGATGTGGTATCCGGGACCGCCAGTGCCCCTTCCGAGAGGGTCACCACCCTGTATCATGAAGTTTTTTATCACTCTGTGAAAGATAAGCCCGTCATAAAAGCCGCCGTTCGCGAGTGAAATGAAATTGTTGACGGTGTTGGGAGCTTTGTTGGGATAGAGTTCAATCTTTATGACTCCCCCGTTTTTCATCTCTATCCGGGCCACGGGATATGGCAGTTTGTTTTCCATGTTCATTCCTCCTCAGTGTATTTTTCCACTATGACGCCGGCTTCTTTGAAAAGCTGCATAGAGAAGGCGTCCGGATACCCATTTTTGTAGACAACCCTCTTTATCCCGGCGTTTATGATTATTTTTGCGCATATCACGCACGGCTGGTGCGTGCAGTACAGCGTGCACCCGTCGACGCCCACGCCTATCCTCGCCGCCTGAATTACGGCGTTCTGTTCGGCGTGCACCGCATAACAAATCTCCTGGCGCGTACCGCTCTCTATCCCCATCTTCTGACGGAGACACTCTTTTTTGTCCGCGCAGCTCTGTATGCCCTGCGGTGCGCCGTTATAACCCGTGGCGATGACCCTCTTATCCTTGACGATGATGGCCCCCACGTGTCTCTCGGTTTTAAAACAACTGGACCACGTGCCGACTTTTTCGGTAAGTTCCATGAATCTTCTGTCCCATTTATCCATACCGGTTCACCTCAGCACCATGATTATACAATAATCATTCCTTCAAAATCAAATATTTCCGGAATTGTCCACACCGCAGCGGTAAAAACGCGAAGCTTCAAATATTTCAGCAAATCCCATGCCCGGACCGCACGGGCAGACTTTTATGACATTTCGATAGTCACGTTTTAGAGCGTTTCGGAAACTATTTTGCAAGTGAAAACCCCGCGGGAGCGCGGAAGCATCTTGGACGTTTTGTAGTTTATGCCGACGAGGAGGACATCACCTTTATAACCTTCTTCCCTAAATCTATCGACATAGTTCATACGTTTTATCTGCGCTATCGCCTCATCTGCGGTTTTACCCGCTTTGAGCTCTATTATCATCGGCAAATCCTTCCCGCGGGACAGCGGGGAAAGCACGAGGTCGGCATATCCGTCCCCGGACTCCGCCTCAGGCCTCATTTTATAAAGACTGAGGGCATAAACGTACGCGAACCTCACGATTGTGGAAAGCGTCCCCTCGTCTTTGTATTTCCGAACGGAGGAATGCTCGCGATGGATTTTTTTTATGAGCTCTGAAACTTTTTCCTCATTCTTTTCCTTCGTTGAGTCAAAAAGCTCCTTTGAATCCCTCATGAGAAGACTAAGCGGCGAGTCACCCATCTTACGGACGGTGTCGACAAACTCCGCTAAAATCTCACGGTTTGGGATTGTCACAAGCCCGGTTCTCGTATTATAAGCAAGATATCCAAGATGTATGAGTATTGTCAGGACATCATCCCTGTTGCTAATGCTCACTATGTCGTTAGACGGCGCATTGTTGATGAAATAGTATGTGCCGCCTTCCATCAAAGATTGTATCACGCCGTGCAGACCATCCATGTCGGTTTTGATGTACTGTTCCAAATCCTCATATGATTCCGTGTCGGACCAGTAACTTCCCAACTCGTTGTCTTCAAGCGAGCGCACGACGGAATTTGAATTGTAAATGTGCAAATCCTCCGGCTCGCCCTTAAAAACATATCCGTCATACCACGTTTTTATATCATCAAAAGAACGGCCAAACTTTTCGCAGAGTTTTCTGACCTCATCTTCCGTGAACCCGAAATATGTTTTCACATTCCCCGGTTTCAGCACGGAAAATTCCATGAACATGTTGAGAGAAGAATTCGTGCAATATTTTTTTATGGGAAGGATTCCCGTCATGTAGGCGAGAGCGACGTACTCCCTTCCTTTCAAAAGAGACTCCAGCCAGTTCAGGTACTCTCTTTGTCCGGCAAAATCATCCTTCCTGTTTCTGAAAATCGCGTCCCATTCGTCTATGATGAACACAAAGGGTATGCCGGTCTTTCTGTATACCATGTCCAGATAATCGGGAAATTTGACTGTCCCGGTTGGTATCATGCCGGGATATTCTTCTTGTATATTCGATATGATGGTATCGCGCAAGTCGCTGAGAACGGAAGATACCGTTGCGTCAAACGCACAAGATTTAAGATAACCTGAAACATCAACATAAATGACGTTGTATTTGTTGATGTGTTTTTCATAGTCGGGGCTTTTTGAAATTTCCAATCCGTCAAACTGTGCGTGAGAATCACACCCGCGGCAATAGTAAGCCCCGAGCATGTTCGCGGCCATGGATTTACCGAACCTTCTCGGCCTTGACACACATAAGAAGCGCTGCTCTGTTGAAATTAGTTCATTAGTGTATTCAATAAGCCCGGTTTTATCAACATAAATTTTGGAGTTTAACGCTATTTGAAATTTTCCGTTTCCCAAATTTAAGAAATTGCTCATGCTGATTTCCTCTTTTTCAAGTCATGCGGCGGGTGTGCGTGAAGCCTGCGCGTCAGATTGTTTCAGTTTCAATTTTGCAAGTGAAACCCCCGCGGGAGCGCGGAAGCATCCTAGACGTTTTGTAGTTTATGCCGACGAGGAGGACATCACCTTTATAACCTTCTTCCCTAAATCTATCGACATAGTTCATACGTTTTATCTGCGCTATCGCCTCATCTGCGGTTTTACCCGCTTTGAGCTCTATTATCATCGGCAAATCCTTCCCGCGGGACAGCGGGGAAAGCACGAGGTCGGCATATCCGTCCCCGGACTCCGCCTCAGGCCTCATTTTATAAAGACTGAGGGCATAAACGTACGCGAACCTCACGATTGTGGAAAGCGTCCCCTCGTCTTTGTATTTCCGAACGGAGGAATGCTCGCGATGGATTTTTTTTATGAGCTCTGAAACTTTTTCCTCATTCTTTTCCTTCGTTGAGTCAAAAAGCTCCTTTGAATCCCTCATGAGAAGACTAAGCGGCGAGTCACCCATCTTACGGACGGTGTCGACAAACTCCGCTAAAATCTCACGGTTTGGGATTGTCACAAGCCCGGTTCTCGTATTATAAGCAAGATATCCAAGATGTATGAGTATTGTCAGGACATCATCCCTGTTGCTAATGCTCACTATGTCGTTAGACGGCGCATTGTTGATGAAATAGTATGTGCCGCCTTCCATCAAAGATTGTATCACGCCGTGCAGACCATCCATGTCGGTTTTGATGTACTGTTCCAAATCCTCATATGATTCCGTGTCGGACCAGTAACTTCCCAACTCGTTGTCTTCAAGCGAGCGCACGACGGAATTTGAATTGTAAATGTGCAAATCCTCCGGCTCGCCCTTAAAAACATATCCGTCATACCACGTTTTTATATCATCAAAAGAACGGCCAAACTTTTCGCAGAGTTTTCTGACCTCATCTTCCGTGAACCCGAAATATGTTTTCACATTCCCCGGTTTCAGCACGGAAAATTCCATGAACATGTTGAGAGAAGAATTCGTGCAATATTTTTTTATGGGAAGAATCCCCGTCATGTAAGCGAGAGCGACATATTCCTGGTCCTTAAAAAGACTTCTTAAAAAGACGAGATAATCATCAAGGCCGTCCGTGTCGGCTTTCTGTTCTCTGAGGGGACTGTCCCATTCATCAATCAGGAACACAAATTTTATCTTTGTTTCCCCGTATATTTTTTCAAGCATTGAGATTGGTTCTTCTTTTCTGAACGTAATATCCGGATATGCCGTCTTAAAGTCATCGACGAGATTTTCCTTTATGGTTTCAAGCCCCGATTTGGTATCAATAGTTTTATTGATAAATTTGACAACGTTGATGTACACAACGTTGTATTTATTTATGTGGGTTTCATAATTTTGGGTTTTCGAGATTTGGAGCCCGTCAAACTGTGCGTGAGAATCACATCCGCGGCAATAGTATGCCTCAAGCATCTCCGCGGCCATAGATTTGCCGAATCTTCTCGGCCTTGACACACAGACATATTTTTGCCTTGTTGATAACACGCTGTTCGTGTAATTTATGAGTCCTGTCTTATCCACATATATTGCGGAGTCTATTGATTCCTGAAATTTTCCGTTTCCCGGGTTTAGATAATTACCCATGGCAATTCCTCCCAATTTCCTGGCCCAATTATACAACCTCCCACATAAAAAAGCAATACCGGGATTCGCACCATATCAGGTGCGGGTTTCAGCGTCTCGTTTCAAAAATGTCGCCCCATCCGATTGTTTCGGAAGTCTTTTCGCCCGCTAAAGCCCGCAGGAGCGAGGAAAACACAAATATGTTACAATTTACGCCGACAACAAGGAGCATATCGGCACCCGTCAGCTGACTTTTTACGAAACTTTCATAAAAAACTGTTTGAAAGAACCAGCCTGGCGTTATATCATAGTTGTTGAAAAAATAAACTCAACGGAGGATATGAAATGACAATTAAACCCTTGTTTGATAAGGTTGTCGTCAAGACCTTGAAGGCCGAGGAAAAGACTAAGAGCGGCATCATACTCACCGCGGCGGCACAGGAAAAACCCGCTGTCTGCGAAGTGGTTGCCGTGGGACCCGGAGGAGTCGTTGACGGAAAAGATGTCACCATGCAGGTGAAAGTCGGTGACAAGGTGCTTCTTTCCAAATACAGCGGAACTGAAGTCAAAGTTGAAGGTGAAGAATACACAATAATACGCCAGAGCGATATTTTGGCAATCGTTGAATAAGGAGGAACGACATGGCTAAACAGATAAACTACGGAGACGAGGCAAGGAAAAAACTCGAAACCGGCGTGAACGTCATAGCGGACACCGTGAAAATCACACTTGGGCCCAAAGGAAGAAACGTCGTTTTGGACAAAAAATTCGGTTCACCCCTCATCACGAACGACGGCGTGACCATCGCTAAGGAAATCGAGCTTGAAGACCCGTTTGAGAACATGGGTGCACAGCTCGTCAAAGAGGTCTCCACAAAGACCAACGACGTGGCCGGGGACGGCACGACAACAGCCATGGTCCTCGCGCAGGCGATAATCAGGGAGGGGCTCAAGAACCTCGCTGCGGGCGCCAACCCCATAATCCTCAAGAAGGGAATCTCCAAAGCCGTTGACACCGCCACAGAAAAACTCAGAAAGATATCCAAGCCCATAGAGAACAAGCTCGCCATCTCCCAGGTCGCTTCAATCTCCGCGGGGGACGAGGAAATAGGCAACCTCATCGCCGACGCAATGGAAATTGTCGGCAACGACGGAGTCATAACCGTCGAAGAGGGAAAAACGATGAACACAGAGCTGACCACCGTGGACGGCATGCAGTTCGACAGAGGTTACGCCTCCGCCTACATGGTCACCAACACGGAGAAGATGGAAGCCGATCTCGACAATCCGTTCATCCTCATAACCGACAAAAAAATAAGCACCCTCCAGGAGATTCTTCCCATCCTTGAGCCCATAGCCCAGAACGGTCAAAGACTCCTCATAATAGCCGACGACGTAGAGGGGGACGCGCTCGCGAACCTCATCGTCAACAAGCTGAAAGGCGTCCTCAACTGCGTGGCAGTCAAGGCTCCCGGCTTCGGGGACAGGAGGAAGGCAATGCTCGAAGACATAGCCATTCTCACCGGCGGCACGGTAGTGTCCTCCGACCTCGGATACGAGTTCAAAGACGTCACACCCGACATGCTCGGGAGAGCGTCACAGGTGAAGGTTGACAAGGACAACACCACCATCATAGGAGGGAACGGAAACGCCGACGAAATAAAGGCCAGAGTGAACTCCATAAAGGCCCAGATAGGCGAAACAACATCCGACTATGACAAGGAGAAGCTTCAGGAGCGTCTTGCAAAACTCGCCGGCGGCGTGGCGGTCATAAACGTCGGTGCGGCGACCGAAGTCGAGATGAAGGAAAAGAAACTCAGAATTGAAGACGCGCTCGCAGCGACCCGCGCAGCCGTCGAAGAGGGAATAGTTCCCGGCGGCGGAGTAGCACTCCTTTCCACCATCCCCGACATACAGAAACTCGTCGAGGGGCTCACCGGAGACGAGAGGACCGGCGCGTGCATTGTTCTCAAGGCCGTCGAGGAGCCCGTGAGACAGATAGCTGCGAACGCCGGCGTTGATGGAAGCGTCATTGTCAACAACATTGTCACGGCGAACAAGACAAACTACGGGTATGACGCTCTAAACAACGAGTACACCGACATGGTCAGGGCAGGCATCATAGACCCGACGAAGGTGGCAAGGTCTGTGCTTCAGAACGCGGCGTCCGTCGCCGCGACGCTTCTCACCACCGAGAGCATCGTGACCGACATCCCCGAACCTCCCGAACCCGCCATGAACGGGAACCCGGACATGGGTGGGATGTACTAGAACTAATTAACAAAAACCAAATTTCAAGCCGCTGCGCTGCCATGCGTGGCGGCTTTTTTATGTGATATGTTTATACTTGTGATAATTCGGCATAAGTTGACAAACTCACACAATGTCCAGTCGCTATTAAAACAACACCAAAATAC
>JAJQAJ010000004.1:33931-42351 GCA_021203865.1 Clostridia bacterium | reverse complement strand
AGACTTCTACCTTAAGAAAACAGACTAAAAACCAACACTGTGCAAATAAGGGCTTTTTTTTATTCAAGTTTTTAAAAATCACAGAGCGGCAATCACATCAACAAGGTCCCCGACCGTCTTTATCTCGGTGATCTTGTCTTCCGGTATTGTCTTGCCCGTCTCCTCCTCCAAAGCCATCAAAAGCTCAACAACATCCAGAGAATCGGCGCCGAGATCCTCGACAATGGCGCTTTCCAGAGTTATTTTTTCCAAAGGAACGTTAAGCTGGTCCGACAGCATTGCGGCTATTTTTTCAAACATGGCATTTCCCCCGAGTTTGTAATTTGAATTTCACCATCAATTTTACTTTACAAAAACAATCATTGTCAACATCATTTGGGACGTTATCCCTCTAAAAGGATTGCAGCTCCGGCAAAATTAAAACCTGACGTTACTTAATTGGCCTAATGAAATTCGCTTGATTTCTCGACATGAAAAAACTCGAGCGCAAAGAGAGCGGAACACGCCATT
Source organism: Clostridia bacterium (assembly GCA_021203865.1). Taxonomy (GTDB): domain Bacteria; phylum Bacillota; class Clostridia; order Christensenellales; family Borkfalkiaceae; genus Coproplasma. The sequence goes on along the minus strand of JAJQAJ010000004.1, from coordinate 41,841 downwards.
CCGCCCGTCATCCCAATTTAAATCCGGTACTTTCTGATTTCGCAGAAATGCACAATTTCCGCTCTTGTGTCCAGCCTCGCGTCATTTCCGTAAAAGCACGTCTTGTCGTGCGGCTCTTTTTCGGAAGAAGATTCTTTCGCGAGTTTGAGTCTTTTTTCCGCCGCCATCTTTTTGAAGTCCAGCCCCACGTGTATGACGTCCCCGTGATATCCTCTGTACTCGAAGTAGTCATCGTATCCCTTTTCCTCTATCTGGTCCGCGGCTTCCTCTGCGGATTTGTTGTTCTTTAGCTCTATTATGACTCCCGGAAGGTAAGTCCTTCCCGCCCTCGCCTTCATTAGGTTCGGATAGAAAAGGTAGTCCGCTCTTTTGAGCCACCTTGTGGATGCCTCGCGCACCACGTCATAGTAGTCCTCCGCGGCGATGTACGAGGAATATATGAAGTTTCCGAAATCATCTTCGTTTTCATATCCCGTTCTTCTCGTGAACTTTGCGAAAATTTTTCCGATAAGACAGGCGACGTCTTCCGCGCATGCTGAGAGTGTGGCGTCGAGAAGTTTTTGTGTGTACTCGTAATATGTGGTCACGACGGAGGGCCCCATTTTGCTGACGGTGTCCTCGAACTGGATTCGAACCTCATGGTTTGGAATGGTCACCGTCTTGTCTTCGGAGTTGTAGGACAGATAGCCGAGGTGTATCAGCGCGATGATGTAATCCTCTTTGTACTTCAGATTGACGAGGTCGTTCGGGAAAGTCGTCTGGACGTCAAGGACGTATTTTTCGTTCGCGAAAATGGCGCGAAGCGCGGCGTGGAGTCCATCGACGTTCACCTTGATATAGGAAAGAAGGTCTTCATATGCTTCTGTTCCGGACCAGTAATTCGAAAGCTCCCCATATCTCAGCGCGCAGACCACTGAGTTTGGATTGTATATCTCGAGTCCGCCCAGACTATATCCGTCATACCAATCCTTCATGTCCTTTGCGGTAAATTTTGAACCGGCACACAGGTTTTCCACTTCTTTTTCCGTGAATCCTATGTATTCCTTTATTGGGCCGGGTCTCAACATCGTGAACTCATCAAACATGTTGAGCGCGGAGCCCGTGCAGTATTTTTTGATTGGAAGAATCCCCGTCATATACGCGAGGGCGACATATGGTTTGCCCTTTAGAATCGCTTCCAGGCTGTCCATAAATTCTTTCTGCCCCGCGACGTCGTCCTTCCTGTTGCGGAAAAAGGCATCCCATTCGTCAATGACGAAAATAAACGGGATGTCGGTTTTTTTGTGCACCGCGGCCAAAAAATCTGAGAACGAATCATTTTCCCCCGGAACGATATCGGGATTTTCATCCCGGATTTCCGAGGTCAGTTTCGCAAAAAATCTGTCAAGTATGTCGGTTACCGAGAATGTTCTGGGACACGATTTGATGTATGAGGAAAAATCCACATAAATGACGTTGTACTTGTTGAGGTGTGTTTCATAACTCGGGCTTTTGGAAATCTCACGTCCGTCAAACATCGCGCGCGAATCGCACCCCCGGCTGTAATATGCCGTGAGCATGTCGGCCGCATATGATTTGCCGAACCTTCTCGGACGGGTCACGCACATAAATTTTCCGGATTTTGAAATACGGTCGTTGGTGTACGCGATAAGGCCGGTTTTGTCCACATAGATGTCATCGTTCACGTAATTATGAAATTTTTCGTTGCCGGGATTCAAATAATCTCCCATGTTCGGCTTCCTTCCTCTCCGACCTCAAATATTCTCTGTTGCAAAAAAATTATAGCACATCATAAGAGCCAAAATCAAGCCTCAAAAGGAATTTCAACATGGTAAATCATTTTGCCCATGTTTTCAGCGGACCAAAAAACCACACATCAATGGCGAGTATCAACTGAAAATGGCTCGGTCACGATAGAGCGTGTCCCCGTCAATGAGAATCCCCTCACAACCGTCTTCAAAACCGCTCACGGAGATGAAGCCGACACTCTCCACGTTCACGCTCTCAATTCCCATCGCAAGGCGCGTTCCCATTTCAATGTCATCTTTTGTCATCGGGAATGGCGACAACTTCGCAAAACACACTTCACACCTGCCGTCATCTTTCAAAAGAGCCAAATCAAACTCACCTTTCTTCCCGGTGAATTTGTCGACGTAACAGCATCTTCCCACCTCGCGGACATTGCCTAACATCACGTCACGCGTTATCGCCTCGAGATAACTTTTGCATATGTTCGCGAAGCCGAAGGACACAAAATCCTCTAACGTGTCCCCGATGTATTCATCATAAAACCTCTCAGGTTCGCTCGACACAAGCGCTGACATGTTCGGGTATACGTATGTGTAATAAAACCTCAGCGCGTTGTCGGATATTTCGTAGCGGATCCTCTTTTTGCCATGCGACGTGTTCACTGGGACGCTTTTGGAGGTGAGCCCTCGTTTCATGGCACGACTAAGATGTCTCGAAAAGAGTCCGTCATCGGAAGTTTCGGTCCTGTTTCTTATTTCGGAAAAACCTCGCCTTTTCATTCCGACCGCCTCGAGAAGATCATCCATGAACGGCCTTCTCACGATTCCAGAGCGCGCAAGCGCGCCCGCGTGGAGCGTTCCTCTGCCGTCATCTCTCAGAAAAATCTCGATGATGTTTTCTTTCTGTGACTTCGATGAATCAATGCCAGCGTTGACATACGGGGAGCCGCCGAAAACCGAATAAAAAACGGCTTTGTCACGCGCGCTTTTGGGCTATAAAAAGCGGAAGCCTCTTTATAAGCGAGTCCGTTGAGATGTATCACGGTGTCAAGCATGCCTGACGCGCCGGTTTCCACATCTCGCGTCTTTGCCGTCTCGCCGACATCGGAGCAAATGACAAAAAGTCTGATGTTTGAAAGGCAGCGCACGGCGATGTTCCTGAAAATGCTGTCGACGGTGACCGGATAGTTCACGGCCTTCAGATAAGAAAACTCATCAATGACGATGTTCAGAGTTTCATCGAGTTTAGCGAGACTTTCAAAGAAGTCTTCAAAGCGGGTGAACTGATGTTTTTCATTCCACACACCGCTGCCGACAAGCGCGTCCATGAAACGGCTGACATTCGATTTGATGCTTGTCTTAAAGCAAGTGAAATACACGAGTCTGTCGTTCGATTCTCTCAGCGCGCAGAGCACAAGCGCGCTCTTTCCGACATGTCTTTCGCCGCAAATCATGACGAAGGCGCCTGGTTTCATAAGCTCCTTTCAAGAAGTTTAATTTCCCTTTCTCTTCCTGTGAACACATTCCGCCTCGCAAATCAAAGATTTAAGTGACTGGAAAGTCACTGATCTTTTTATCATGATAATTTTGTCACCAAAATTTTCTGCCGAAAAAGCCGGGGCAAAAGCTCCCGGCCTGTCTTTTTTGGAACACGCGACAATCATGCGTCAACGACCTTTTTCGCCTTTTTTAGGGAAAGCCCTATGCGGCCTTTCTGCTTGTCAACCGATATGACGACGGCCTTTACCTGCTGACCGACCTTCAAAGCCTCGGAAGGATGCTTTATGTACCTGTCCGTGATTTCCGATATGTGGACGAGCCCGTCCTGATGCACGCCTATGTCTATGAACGCGCCGAAATCGACGACGTTTCTCACCACGCCGTCAACCTCCATGCCCACATAAAGATCGTCTATGCCCATGATGTCCTTTCTCAGAGCGGGTTTGGGAAGCGAATCGCGTATGTCACGCCCGGGTTTTGTGAGCTCGCCCACGATGTCCCTCATCGTCGAAAGATCGAGTCCCGTCGCAGCGCAGGTTTTCGTCTCGCCGAAAGTTTTCACCTTTTCGGGAAGCCCGGACAGCTTCCTCTGCCTCACGTCGTCATCCGTGTAGCCGAAAAGTTTGAGAAGTTTTTCTGCCTTGTCGTATGATTCGGGATGCACGGCCGTGTTGTCCAAAATGTTGCTGCCGCCCGGAATACGCAAAAATCCAGCGCACTGTTCGAATGCCTTGGCGCCGAGCTTAGGAACCTTCAGAAGCTGACGCCTTTCAGAAAATTTGCCGTTTTCCCTTCTGAAATCGACGATGTTTTTGGCAATACCCGCGTTGAGACCGGAAACATGTTTCAGAAGCGACGAGCTCGCCGTGTTGAGGTCCACACCAACGCTCGTCACGCAGTCCTCCAGAACGCCGTCCAGAACGGAATTCAGGCGTTTCTGGTTCATGTCATGCTGGTACTGTCCCACGCCTATCGATTTCGGATCGATTTTGATGAGCTCCGCGAGAGGGTCCTGGAGCCTTCTCGCGATGGATATGGCGGAACGCAAAGTCAAATCGTAATCGGGAAATTCCTCCACCGCGAGAGTGGACGCGGAATAGACTGATGCCCCGGACTCGTTGACGACGGCATAGCTTACGTCCCTGTCCACCTCTTTGAGAAGATCGGCGACGAACATCTCAGTTTCCTTGCTGGCCGTGCCGTTGCCTATCGCTATGACGTCGACGCCGTGCGTTTTGATGAGTCTTTTCATGACCGCTTTGCTCTCTTCGACGAGTGACTTAGGCGGCACGGGATATATGACGTTTGTGTCGAGTACGTTTCCTGTTTCATCGACGACGGCGAGTTTGCAGCCGGTCCTGTACCCCGGGTCCATGCCGAGCGTCACCTTGCCCTTTACGGGAGGCTGCAAAAGAAGGGGCTTCAAATTGAGCTCGAACATTTTTATCGCCTGTTCGCTGGCCCTGTCAGTGAGAACGTTTCTCACCTCGTTTTCAATCGACGGTTCAATGAGCCTGTCGTAGCTGTCGTAGGCCGCCTCTTCTATGATTTCGGCGGACGCGGTGCCTTTTTTTGTCGCGAATCTCACCGCGCAGACGCGTCTCGCCATGTCGGGGTTGAGATAAATCTTCGCTTTAAGAAAGCCTTCCTTCTCCCCGCGATTTATCGCGAGCACCCTGTGGTCCTTTATCTCCGACACGGGCTCAGCGTAATCGGCGTACATGGAGTACGTGCCGCTCGCGTCGTCCTTGACCATTTTGACCTGCATCTCGCCGTAGGTTTCCATGAGTGAGCGAAGCTTCTTTCTCAGGTCCGCGTTGTCCGATATCGTCTCCGCGATAATGTCTTTCGCGCCCGCCAAAGCCTCATTAGCACTCATCACCCCTTTTTCGGCGTCAACAAACCTTGCGGCCTCGGCTTTGGGATCGCCCTCACCTGCCATGATGAAGTCCGCGAGAGGCTGCAGGCCCTTTTCGGCCGCCACGGATGCTCTCGTCTTTTTCTTCTGTTTGTAGGGACGGTAAACGTCCTCTATCTCCGTCATGGTGACGCACGCGTCTATGGCGCTTTTTACCTCCGGCGTCATCTTTTCCTGTTCGGTGATGAGCCGCGCGACCTCCTCCTTCCTTTGAGAGAGGTTGGTGAGATACTCGTACCTGTCGCTCAGTGCCCTCAGAACCTGGTCGTCGATGGCGCCCGTCATCTCTTTGCGGTATCTCGCAATGAATGGAATTGTGTTGCCCTCGTCAAGAAGGGTCAGAATGTTCCCGCAGTGTTCATCGGTTATACCGAACTCACTGCAAAGCGTGGTTTTTATATCCATAATCCACCTTTTTTTCTCTCATCTGAATTCGGAGAGCGCCTTTTCCCACTCGGAAAACGAAAATCTCGCGTTCGCGGGAGACGTCGAGGGAAGCCGCTCCGCCCTTATCCCGATATCGGGAAAATGTTTCGTATATATTTCATATGCCTTCGCGCCGTTCAGAAGAACAAGCTCTATCGGCGAATGTTCCGTCACCATTTTTATGTCAGCGACCTCATAGTTTCTGATGGACCCGTCCGAGGAGCCATCAACCTCGCAGGATTTGACGACATCCCAAAGAGCGATGCGGTTTCTCAAAAGAAATGAAATCTTTTCCTCGGTCGACGCCGGAGTGTCCTCATTGAAAATTTGAGCAACCACCTTCCAGAACCTGTTCCGGGGGTTGCCGTAGTAGAACGACACAAGCCTGCTTTTGACGGAGGGAAAACTTCCGAGAATGAGAACTTTGGATGACTTATCGAAAACCGGTTCAAATCCAATTAAACGTTTACACATCGACATATCATTTTAGACTACAACACTTTGTGTAGGGCGTCAGACCAGTCATTTTTCAATTTATCTGTTTTTACTGGATTGGCACCACTTGTGGATCCCAATGCCATTACTTTAACCTTCTTGGAATTATCTACTTTTATTGTGTATTCATTTTGGTTATTTTGCTTGATATTTAGATTTTCTTTTGCGTATTTGTAAAAATATTTTTTCGTGGATGTTTTGCCGTTGAGGATTATAAGCTCTATGTTGGGATGTCCTTCAATCAAATCTTTCAGTTTATTAAAACTAGTTATTTTTGACTTCCTATCCGATGAAGAACAGCCTTCTCTCTTGCACGTTTTACCCACATCCCATAGCGCGATGCCTTTATCCAAAATGAACTTTTCTCGTTTATCATAACAAGCATCAGGATCAACGTCCGTAAAACACAAATAGACAATTTTCCAGAATCTATTCCGTGGTTCAGTGTAATATTTTTCACTACAAATGCTTTTTTGTCCAGGAAAAGTTCCCAATATCAGAACTTTGCTGCTGTCATTACAAATGGGCTTCAATCCCTCTTCTATATTACCGCTCATAGCTTTATCGGCTCGTCAGCCGCGCCGACGACGGCCGCAGCCATCTCCTTCCCGAAATTTAAGTCTATCGCGTCAAAGACGTCGCCTATGGTTATCGCCTTGATGTCTTCGAGGCGTTTGTCCATGTCGTAAATTCTGTCGTTATACAAAAGTTCCTTGCCGTAGAGAAGCATCTGTGAGCTCGTGCTCTCCTGTGAGAAGACGTTTGAGGAGAGCATCTGCTCTTTGACCTTCAAAAACTCCTCTTCGGTGATGGTCTTTTTTCTGATCTCGTCCACGCACCCGTACACGGCGTCAAGCGCCTTCATGTAATTCGCGGCGTTCACCCCGGCGTAGATTATGAGAGAACCCGTCGTGTCGTAAGGAGAAAGATACGAATAGACCGTGTAGGCGAGTCCCATCTTCTCCCTCACCGTCTGGAAGAGCCTCGACGACATCCCACCGCCGAGAACACCGTTCATTATCTGCGACGCGTCGAAAAGTTTATTCTCCCGCTCAACCGAGGGATACGCGAGCGCGATGTGAACCTGTTCTATGTCCTTTATGCGGAGAAGAGATTTTTCCGCGAAATGGACGTTAATGTCCCTTTTTAGGCTCTTTTTGTCGGGATACGCGGAAAAATACTTTTCTGTCATGGCCTCCGCCGCGGAAAGTTCGATGTTTCCCGCCATGGATATTACAATGTTGTCAGCCGTATAGAACTTTTCCATGTAGGAAAAGATGTCGCCGCGCGCGAATTTTTCAAGATTTTCATGTGAACCTAAGATGTTTCTTCCGAATCCCGTGTCACCGTAAAACGCTGAGCAGATGAGGTCGAGACAAAGGTCATCCGGAGTGTCCTCAGTCATCGAAATTTCCTCGTGTATGACACCCTTCTCCCTTTCCATTTCCTCTGGCGGGAACGTGCTGTTTATGAACATATCGGAAAGAAGCTCGAACGCGCGTTCGGCGTGTTCGGTCGTCGACTTGACATAGTAACACGTGGCGTCCTTGCCGGTGAAGGCGTTGTCCTGAGCGCCAATTTTTTCCATTTCGTCCGAAAGCTGGAAGGAGTTCATCGTCTTCGTGCCTTTGAACATCATGTGTTCAATAAAATGTGACATTCCGTCCTCTTCGTCAGTCTCAACCGCCGCGCCGGTTTTGACGATGATGCCCATGCTGACGGAGTTGAGACCCGTCATCTGTTTGACGACAAGACGTATGCCGTTTTTTAGCTGTTTGTAATATACCATTCTCTTTGTTTCACCCCTGAAACCATATTTTTCC
>JAJQAJ010000004.1:0-33831 GCA_021203865.1 Clostridia bacterium | reverse complement strand
TAGCTGTTTGTAATATACCATTCTCTTTGTTTCACCCCTGAAACCATATTTTTCCGAATCCGGAGGATGCCCTTTTTTTAAGACTACATTTAAGACTACACCCAAGGTTAAAATTAACCACAGCGGTGGACAGCCAAACCCACTTTAAAACTATATTTAGGACTACATTTAAGACTACACCGCCACACTTTAAGACTACACCCAAATATAGTCTTAAATTAGACTAACTTTATGTGGCATTAAGACTACATTCGAGCCCTGAAACTGGCTAGTGTTACTTTTTAAGCGTAATTATCGTGACGCCCGTCTCGCCTTCCCCGTATTTTCCGAGCCTGTATGAAGCGACGTTTTTATGTTTTTGAAGATGTTTGGCGATGGCGGAGCGCAATATGCCCTTCCCCACGCCGTGGATGACCTTTATTTCTTCGAGGCCCGCCATGACGGCTCTGTCTATGAACGCATCGACCTCAGAGAGTGCCTCCTCGACGTTCATGCCGATGACGTTTGTCTCAAGGTTTGCGGGCTCGGAGATTACGGATTTAACGACGCTGACTTTATCCTTCTTCTCTTTGACACGACTGACAAGTCCTACGTCGGAGACCTTGCAGCGAAGCTTCACCGAGCCTATCATGACCTCAACCTCTTCTTTTTGCAAAAAGAGCGCCGACACCACGGCCTCACAGTCCGCGGAAGGGACAAAAACCCTGTCACCGGCCTTGACGGTGTTCAAAGTCGCGGGGACGAATTTTTCGACGGTCACGGTCTCTTCCGTCTCATCTCCCGCGGGAGAGCGTTCGAGCTTATTTTTCAGCGTCCTCGCGCGTATGAGGTCTGACTGGGAAATCTCGTCTTTTTTGAAGATCTCCTCAATCTCCTTCACCATCTCCTCCGCCTCAGAGGTTTTTTCGGCTATGATGCGCCGTGACTCGGATTTCGCGTTTTTCTGTATCTTTTCACGCTCTAAATTAAGCTTTTCGGTGAGCGCCTTGTTTTCTTTCAGGGTCCTATCAAGGTCCTGTCTTTTTTTCTCAGTGTCTTCGAGAACGCGTCTCGCCTCGACTTCGGCCTCCTCGGCCCTTCTCATTATGTTCTCGTAAGATCTCGTGCCTTCCGAAAGGTACCCTTCGGCTGCTTTGAGTATTTCGCCTCTGAGGCCTATTCTTTTGCAGATGGCGAAAGCGTTCGACGCACCGGGAAGACCGGTCTTCATCCTGTAAAGAGGTCTAAGAGTCGTGAGATCGAACTCCATGCTGGCGTTCTCGACGCCATCGGCGGTATAGGCAAACTCCTTTAGCGGTGTGAAGTGTGTGGTTATCATACCCTCCGCGCCGGCATTTATTAAATATTCGAGGACAGCTTTGGCGATGGCCTGACCCTCGTCGGGGTTGGTGCCGCCACCGAGCTCATCCAGAAGAATCAGCGAATTTCTGGTGACCTTATCGCAAATTTCCGTGATGCGGGTCATGTGACTCGAAAAAGTCGAAAGACTCTCTTCTATGGACTGCGCGTCGCCTAAGTCGCAAAAGACGTTTTCAAATATTCCGATTTCCGTCCCCTCGTCCGCGGGAACGAAGAGTCCGCACGCCGACATGAGGCAGAAAAGCCCACACATTTTGAGGGTCACCGTCTTGCCGCCTGTGTTAGCGCCGCTTAAGATGAGAAACCTGTAATCAGCGCCGAGACTTAATGACACCGGCACGACGTTCTTTTTGTCTATGAGGGGATGTCTCCCGCTTATTATGTCAATCCTGCCCTCGCCGTTTATCCTGGGCCTTGTACCCTTTACGGAATAGGAATAGTCGGCGCGCGCGAATCCCGCGTCAAGGGTGTTCAATATCTCGACGTCTGAAAAAAGCGCCTCACTCATTTTCGCGACTCTCGCGGAGAGTCTTGACAAAATCCTCTCAATCTCCTCTTTTTCGTCGAGCTCCAAAGCCACGAGCTCATTGTTGAGCTCCAGAACATGTTCGGGTTCTATGAAAAACGTCGCGCCCGAATCCGACCTGTCGTGGACAAAGCCCCTGACATGAGATTTGTGCTCCGCCTTGACCGGCACAACGAAGCGCCCGCCCCTCGTCGTCACTATCGACTCTTGGAGATATTCGGCGTCCTTTCCCGAAACATACTCGGCAAGATGCGACCTTATCCTGTCGTTGAGAACGCGTATTTTTGAACGTATGTCGTAAAGAGCCTCGCTCGCGTCGTCCGAGACGGCGTCGTCGGCGATAATCTTTTCCCTTATGTCGGCTTCAAGCCTTTCGTCAAAGACTATCCTCGACGCGATGACCCTGCATACGGGTGCGTCGGACACCGCGGCGCGTATGCTCTCCGAGGCGGTCCTCGCGGATGTCAAAAGCCCCGAAACGACCCTTAAATCCCTGCATGAGAGCGTGGCCCCCTTTCTCGCCATGTCGACGAGGGGAAGAACGTCCCCGAACGCCTCGATTTTGCCGCAGCCGCCGAAAAAGAGAAGGTCATAGCACTCAGCCGTGAAATCAAGCCTTCTTTCGGCTTCAGTGACATCCACGGCGGGATTTGACGCGAGTATCTCATCCCTGCCGCCGGGAAGCGTCGCAAATTCCGCGCACGAGGAAAGTATTTTGTTGAGCTCAAGCTTTTTCGCGTCTTCCCTTTCCATGTTCATGTGACAGGCCTTTTTGAATGTCCCCCGGTGTGGTTTTTGTATATTGATTTAAGCTTTTCGACGTCTCCCAAAGCCGCGACGGTTTTCTCGGCTTCCCCCGCGGTGCAGTCACAAAGTTTTCCGGTGAACGGCGCCGCGGTGACAAGGTCCGCGCAATTGTAGACCTCGAACCTGCATGAGGACGCGAGGTATCTTCTCACGGGAAATTTTCTCCCTTCTTCGTCGGTAAGACTATACCACACTTTTTTGTCGCACGAAGAGCAGCTTTTCCGGAACGGACAGTAGATTAGGTCCATCACTTTGACGCCGCCGGCCGTGAGCGAGAACGTGTTTTTCGCGGAAATTTTTTCCGCTTCGGAAAAAGAAAGCTCTTTGGAAAGCGCCACATATTCGGCGTCCAAAAGCGAAACTTGGACGGAGTTTGTGACATTGAACCCCGTGCCGGCAAAAAGCTTCTTCTGAAACGATTTGGCAAGCTCCAGCCCATAGAGGCCGTCCGCATAAACGCCGTCGAAAAAAGATATCACAGGGGTAATCGCCTTTATTTCGTCTCCCGAAAGATACGCGGGGAGGAAAAGAAACTTCTCACCCCCGAAATTTTCCATGGATGACAAGTCTATGTCATTATAGTCGCGGGGTTTCAAAATTCCTATGTCGGCATTGAGCCCTATGAGATTTTCCGCGATGACAGCCACCTTGTCACATCGTCCGCTCTTTTTTTCGTACTCGAGGTTAATTTTAACCTGCTTTTTTTCGCGGTCCGTGGTTTTTTCCCAGTATGCGGCATAGGCTCTACGCCTAAGTTCGTTGAGAGCGGAAAGCGGCATGAAGACGTTTCCTATTTCTATTTCCGGATATATTAAATACGGGTATTTGCCGGCGGCGACGAAAGCTCTTCCGACATCCCCCTCAGTGAGAGGCCGCGTTTTGGCCTCCGCCAACACGCCGTCACCGTAAACTTCCAGTCCGTTCACGCTGACATACGCCTTGTCGCCGGGATAAAGCCTTATTTTGACGCGCACAGGCAAGAGCCGGGACGCGGGAAACATTGAAAAAAGAGAGCTATCTCTTGTAATGAAGACATCGTCCCCTCTTTTTAAGTCAAAAGAGGACCTTAGGACAAATCCTTCCTTCGTCTCCCCGCCGAATACTCCTCCGCCAACCTCGCGGCCGCAGCGTATCACCTTGAACGCGTCTAAATTTCTGAATTTTTCCTTCGTCACGCAGACGGGCTTGCCCGAGATTATCTCAATACTCCCAACTTTTTCGCCGATGTGGCCCTGCACGTCGGAAGATATGAGCTTTTCGTCCTGTCCGAAGGCAAGTCCCCTCGTGTATCCGCCGCGGTTGAACGCGCGCATCAGATGCCCTAGGTCTTCCTTTTGAGGATTTCCGTCCAGGATGTGACGGTAGTATGTCACGGCCGCCGACACGTATTCGGGACGACGGAGCCTCCCTTCAATTTTTAAAGAGGTGACACCGGCCGAAATGTATTTTTCGACGTCCTCACCCACACTAAGGTCGGAAAGCGACAGCCTGTACGCCGGGGTGTCATACCCTTCTCTATTCCACGAGTATTTCTTCCTGCACGGCTGTTTGCATCTTCCGCGGTTTCCCGAATTACCGCCAGCGAACGAGGACATGTAGCACTGTCCCGAAAAGCACGTGCAGAGCGCGCCCTGCACGAACGCTTCACATTCCAGAACGGAGGATATCTCACCAAGATCTTTAAGGCTAGTCTCTCTCGCCGCGATAACCCTTGAAAATCCAAATCTTTTCGCCGCGCGGGCACCCTCCGCGTTGGAAACCCCCGCCTGGGTGGAAAGATGAAGATTTGCCTCCGGACATGATTTTTTTATGAGATAACCTAAGCACGTGTCCTGGATTATGAGCGCGTCGGCGCCCATGGAAAGAGCCTTTTCAGCCGCGTCGAAAAATTCTTCTAGCTCGTCTTCTTTGACGACGGTGTTCAAAGCCACATGCACCTTCCCGGAATAAAACCTCGCGAGGCGAAGTGTGTCCCCTAGCTCCTGCATGTCGAAATTTTCCGCGCCGTCTCTCGCGGAAAAAGATTTTAGGCCAAGATACACGGCGTCCGCGCCGGCGGCAAAGGCGGCCTTAGCGCATTCAAAAGAACCCGCCGGGGCGAGAAGTTCAATCTTCTTTGAATCCATAGTCTCTGATGACCCTGGCCACCGCGCCCTCATCGCACGACACCGTGACAGCCGCCGCGGCTTTTACGACCTCAGGCTCGGCGTTTTTTACGGCGATGCCGACTCCGGCTTTTTTTATCATTGGAAGGTCGTTGAAACTGTCCCCCACCGCCACTGTCTCACTCACGGGAACGCCGTAGAAGTTCGCTATGTATTCGAGGGCCGTGCCCTTGTTGTCTGATTTCGGGGAAAGCTCGACGAGAGTCGTCGCGCTGACGGTGACGTCGTAATCCTTCCCGAACATGTCTTTGAACATGGCGAAAACTTCATCCCTCTCTTCTTTTCTGACGAGCGTTATCACCTTCCTCGCGCGAAGCCCGGTCTCCTTTATGTAATCGGAAAGCTTGACTCCGTCCTCCATGCAGTGCGGCTCTGTCGCCGTCGCGCGGCAGTAACTTTCCAGCTGCGGATCGCCTTTTTCCCAGTCCGTGTAGAGCTTTTCATCGGCGTAGTAATTGATTTTGCGGCCAATTTTTTCAAGACGCCGGCATATGTCGAGGCACTCATCCATGGACATCGTGTTCTCGCGAAGGACAATTCCCGTCGAGAGGTCGACTATCATGCTCCCCTGATACGCGGCGACAAGACCTTTGAGCCCTATCTCCTCCACTCTCGGCAATATCGCGGGAAGCATCCTCCCCGTTATGACGCAGAATATTCCGCCCGCGGCGACATATTCGTTTATGGCGTCCCTGACCTCGCCCGTGATTATGCCCTGTTTGTTGGTTATCGTGTTGTCAAAGTCCGACAAAATCAAAGGGTGGTTGATGCGCTTCACAGATTTTCCTCCAGATACGTCTTTATTTTTTTCGCGAGCACGGGTCCTATCCCGGGCGTCGTCGATATCTCTTCCTCGGGTGCCGACAAAATCCTGTCAAGGGACCCGAATTTTTCCAAAAGGGCGTCTCTTTTCTGTTTGCCCACGCCGTCTATCTCACTCAAAACGCTCGCGAGGTTTCTTTTCGAGTGCAGATTTCTGAAATACGTTATCGCGAACCGATGCGCCTCGTCCCTTATCCTTTGCAGCATCTGAAGAGAAAAATCCCTGTGCGAAAGCTTCACACTCTCGGAAGAGGCCACGGTGAATATTTCCTCTTCCTTTTTCGCGAGCGAGACAAGGTCGATGTCAAGTCCGAGTTCGTCGAAAACCTCCTTCACCGCGTCGAGCTGGCCTTTGCCGCCGTCTATTATGACAAGGTCGGGACGCGGAAACTTCTCCTCCTCGTCGGTGCCGAGTTTTTTGAAGCGCCGCTCCAACATCTCTTTTAGCGACGCGAAATCGTCCGCCCCCTCGACGGTCTTTATTTTAAACCTTCTGTAACTGCTCTTGTCGGGCTCGCCGTCCGAAAAGACGACCATGGACCCCACTTTGTCGACACCACTCACGTTGGATATGTCGAAACATTCCATGCGCTTAGGATACCTTTTGAGGCGCAAAATATCTTGGAGCCTCGCGCAGGCGTTCACGGTCATGTCATCTCTGTGCTTTATTTTGTCAATCGATTTTTCCAGAAAATCTTCGGCGTTCTTTTGGGCCATCTGCAAAAGCCTAAATTTGACGCCCTGCTTCGCGAAGGTTATGTCGACGCTCTTTTTGTGCTGCTGCCTGAAATACTGCTGCAAAAGCTCCGCCTCACACTCGCCTAAGATTATCTCCTCGGGAGGCACCCTCGTCTGGTAATAGCTCGTGACAAAGCCCGTCAGAGCCTCGGAATCATCCAAAGCCGCGTCTTCCAGAGCGTATGAATGTCCGCCCTGCATTATGCCGCCTCTCGTCGTGAGAACGTTCACGGCCGAATAGAGGCCGTTCGTGGCGTAGGCTATGATGTCGGCGTCTATATTCCTTTCAAGGGAAGTTATCCTCTTGTCTTCGAGCTTTCCAAGCATCTCCAGTTTGTTTTTATAGTCTATCGCGAGCTCGAAGTTCTCGCTGTCCGCCGCGGCCAGCATTTTTTCATTGAGGAGTTTCTGCGCGGGTTTCAGATTGCCGTCCAGAAAGGATATGGCGTCCTCGACCTTCTTCGCGTACTCTTCCCTGGTTATTTTATGCGCGCATGGAGCGAAACATCTCCCGATATGGAAGTTCAGACACTCCCTCTGCGGTTTGTCCGTGATCTTCGTGTGGCAGAGCCTCACCCCGAAGGTGAGCTGCAGCGTTTCCAAGATGTCCTTGCAGTTTATGCCGCCCATGAATGGTCCGAAATACCTCGACCCGTCCCTCACAATTTTTCTCGTCACAAAAAAAGACGGGAAATCACTTTTAACATCCGCCTTTATATACGGATAGGTCTTGTCATCCTTCAAAAGAATGTTGTACTTAGGTTTGTATTTCTTTATCAGGTTGTTTTCAAGCGCCAGGGCTTCTATCTCCGTGTCGGTGATGATGTAGTTGAAGTCGGCGATGTTGGAAACCATCTTTGAAACCTTCTCCGTCTTTGCGTTCCCGTGAAAATACTGGCGCACGCGGTTTTTGAGCACGCGCGCCTTTCCTACATATATAACGTTGGAGTCACTGTCCAGCATTATATACACGCCGGGAGAGTCCGGCAGAAGTTTGAGTTTCTCTTTTATTACGTCTTCCACTGAACTCATTATACAACACGGCGCCAAAGATTTCAACGCCGCAAGGCAAAATTAGAGCGATATCGGCACAAAAGACGACGGGAAACGGGCACGTACCTTCCGGCATCGAAAGCGTCAGAAAACCGGAAACCATCCCATACAGCACAAAAAGGACCGGCCGCACGCTTTAACCGATCCCCGATATGTCTCGCGCTCTTTCGCGCAGGCGAGCCTTCTCACGCTTTTTTGACAACCAGCCTTTGTCCCTAAAAGGATATGCCAACTTGTCTATCTTTTCCACGCCCAGTTCTTTTAGATTTACGTCGTATCCTTGCTTCTCTATCTCCCTCAGAGCGTGGTCCGCGGCGGCGTTAAGCTCCCCGCCCTTCTTTCTCTGCTTAGTTTTGATTATTATCCCGTGAAGGACTCTCTTCACATTTTTGGGGGTGAGTTCAAAATCATAAAGGCCGTAACCTGCCTTCCCGTTGGACCGGAACATGTAGAGGTTCGACATGTGGAATAAAATCCCCACCATGAGGCACTGGTACGAGTTTTCGTAAGAGGTTTCCAGAAAGCATGCGTTCCGGCACATGGAGTCGATGAGAATATCTTCAAGCCATGCGGCGTCTCCGTCGATGAACGCACTCTTAATCCTGCCTGCACTTAGACTTGAACAAATGAACGCATTATCAACAATTTCAAACTTGAATAGTTTCTTTATTTATTTGTTGGGAATGACAAGTGCATATTTGTCGTCCTTTTTCACCGCCGTAAGATATCCGGTCAAAAGAAGGAAACTGAAAATGTTCTCGGGCCTACATTTAAAATTGGCGTATGACCCATCTTCATCCATCGGCATGCATATTCTTTTCCCGAGCGACATTTTAAGAATGTCCTCACTTATGTCCTTGGTCATGACTTTGAATATCTCTTTTACCACGGATTCGATCGTTGATTTCGCCCTGTATATTTTGGGAGTAAAATCCTCCTCGACATATCTTCCGACAGACCAGGGACTAAATATCCCGGTGCTGCCAAAAAGATACCCTTCATACCAGTCACAAACCTCCATCATCTTTTTCGGGTGTCCGAAATCAGCCAGAATTTTTTCACCCCCCTCGTGAAGCCGAAATACTGACTGTACCTCTCGTTCAGAACCGACTAAACGCCGAGATTATTGGGGCCTGTGGATTTCACGACGCTCATCGCACTCATTAAAACGGCGAAATACAAGTTTCTGTTTCCATTAAGGCCAGCGGAAAGAAAATTACCGAAGAACCTGGTAATCTCCGAACAATAACCGCACTCGGACCCGTTATGGATCGGTACATCATATTCGTCTATGAGGATGATCGGCTTGACTCCGTGATGGGCGTAAAGCATCCTGGACAATATGAGAAGGGAATCCTCAATGTCCGCCATGCTTGCCGTCATGCCGGCTATTCTGTTGTACGCGGGCAAATCAAAGTGAGCGTCCACCGTCTGACTTGTTTTCAGTTCATTATGTCTGGAAAACTCCGCGCCAAGTCTCGTTTTAATTTTATCAAGTGCGAGATCGAACGTTTAGCAGTCGACATCTTTAAAGTCAAGATATATGACAGGGTACATCCCCTGCTCGGACGTGTACCTTTACCCGCACTTCCAGATGTTGAGATCTTTGAAATAGACAGATTTGTCCTCAGCCGTTTTCTCGAAAAAAGTCTTTATCATGGAAAGATTGAGAGATTTGCCAAAACCCACATTCCTCTCTCTTTACAGACACATTGCACGTACCCGACAAATCATAAAAAGAAACGTGCCTCACACGTCTCTTTCACACTTAGAACCAAATCTGAATCAGAACGCAAAGTACGGCTCCGGTTTGTCTGCATCACTGCGGTTTTTTGACGACTCTCACCTCTTTCCCGAAGAACACCACGGCGTATTCGTCAATTTGTTTCACCCCGGCGTCTTTGAGCTTCGCGGCATAGTGCATGTCTTCCATCTGCATGAAAGCTTCTTTAACCTCTGCGTCGACATCCTTTTCACTCGCGGCGACCTCTATCTCCAGGACGACCCCGGGATATCTGCCGGATAAATTTCTCGGTTCATAGGATATGTCCAGTCTTCCGAGTCCCGACCCCTCTTCCGAGCGAACTTTGTAGTCCGCCGTCACCGAGGCGTTGAGACCGTCCACGAAGGCATGATACGTGTCCTCCCTGGTGAGATCAAGGGAACTCACCGACACGTCGAGATACCCTTTGAGTGTTTTTTCCAGAAGTTTCGCGTTTCCCGTGATGAACGCTCTTTTTATCTCTTCTCCGACATCCGGACCTCTGCCGCCCCAGAAACGCGACAGTATCTCGTCGGCATAGATCTCTTTAATCTCTTTATTTGGAATGACAAGACATCGAAATCCCTCAGCATCGTTTTCTGGTGTGAGGTACCCCGACGCGAGCATCACGCTGTAGATGCTTCCGTTGATCCCCTCATCCGTTTCCTCATAGAGATCCCCGTAAGACACCTTCTCCTTTATTTTGACGTAAACGGGAACATCATTCATGAGGTCCCTCAGCATCCTTCTGTCGGCGTCGGAAGGATTTCTGAGAAGATCATGTATCACGGAGTTTCCTGACGTGTCAACCCAGTATGCGTCCGGCGCAAAATTATATGTGACATAATTCGCCACAGACCATGGGTTAAACATTTCTGTATTCCCAAAATGATATCCGTCATACCACTCACAGATCTCGTCCATTTTTTCCGGGGCCCCGAAGTCATCCAGGATTTTTTTGACCTCACCCCTCGTGAAGCCGAAGTACTGGCTGTACTCATCCATCAGAATAGAATACACGACGAGGTTGTTGAGTCCTGTGAAAATACTCTCCTTGGCTATGCGCATCGCCCCCGTAATGACGGCGAAATTCAAATTATTATTTCCCTTGAGCGCCGCGGAAAAGAAGGCTCTAACAAACCCTGTGATATCGTCATAATAACCTTTTTCGTATCCATGCCGAATCGGCACGTCATATTCGTCTATCAAAATGATGGGCTTAACTTTGTGGTGGTCGTACAGCATTCTGGACAGAAGCTGCAGCGAACCCTTCAGTTCTGCGATTGACTCCGTTTTTTTCGCGATTTTAAAGTATACGTCCCTGTCATGTGTTTTATCAACACGTCTGCTTGTTTTAAGCTCCTTATGTCTCAGGAATTCTACCGCCAGCAAATCCTTCATTTTATCCATGGCGTCAGCGAAGGAATCTTCCTCCACTTCTTTCAGGTCCAAATAAATGACCGGGTATCTGCCCTGCTCAGACGTGTATTTTTTTCCGCATTTCCATATGTCAAGGTCCTTGAAATAAACGGAATTGTCCTTGTTCGTTTTTTCAAAAAAAGTCTGAATCATTGAAAGGTTGAGAGATTTTCCGAACCTTCTGGGACGCGTGAAAAGCATGGTCCGATAATTGTGGCAGTCATCTATCAAATCTCTGATAAGAAGGGATTTGTCAACATAATAACAATTCGAGACAACATTGACAAATTCACTGTCCGTAGAAAATTTTTTTCCGTTTTTGCTGACAGCCATAGAACAGCCTCCCAAGTCATCTTTTATACCTAAATGATATCATATTTAAAATTTTGTTTCAAGCCCGTTTGTGCGCTTTACGTTCAACACCGCGAAAGTCACACTTCATTCGCATCCCCACAATCGGGACTGCAAACAAAACTGAATCAGTCCGAACCCCACATAAATCCCCGGCACTCACGCGCCGGGGATTCAAATGTTTCAAACCCTATTTTCAAACGGTTTTGTCACCATCCGAGGTTTCATCAGGGCTTTCGGCCGAAATGCCCGCCGTGTCCGTTTCGTCTCCCGTGACAACTCCCTCCTCTATGGTTGAGGTTATGAGTCCCGGTCCCTTCACAAGCTCCACTATGAAGATTATGTCGGCGACAAGAAGCGCGAGCGCGACAACGCCCAGAACGACGACTATCGCCACGCCGCCGGAAGGCGTCACACCAAGAAGCGCGGAAAGAATGGCGACACCGGATGCGCATCTTACGGTTTTGTACCCGTTTCTTCTTCTGAGGAAGAATATGAGAAGTACAATCATGAGGATGAGAAGCACACCGTCAACGACAGACAGCGCGATTATCGCGGGCAGAAGGTCAGTATCCTCCCCTTCCCCGTTCACGTCTGACGAGGGAGTGCCTATCACATCGCCTTCCACAAATCCCAAAATGACGAACTCGGAGAAATGCGATGTAGAGAAATAAAGCACGCCGGCATCAACCACGGTGTCGTAAACCTCGACTCTGCCGTCATCACCGACATAGACGACCTGCAAACCTTCAAAACTTGCGACATCTTCCGGAAGGACGATGGATATGTAATACGTGCCGTTGTATACGTACACTCTCGTGCCGCTGTACGGGTCATAGAGATATATGTCAAACACGGCGACAACTCCCCTGCCGTCCACGAGCGAGAAAACATCGCCTTCGGCCATCACTCCGTCCATGTAGATGAGAGATGAGTTTTCTATCATCGTCATGAAATATCCGCCGTCCTCAACACCCTCTATGATAAGCTCGACAGTGCCGCTGAAACTTCCTCCGTCCGCGAAAAGTGTGCCCTGAACAAAGCTTCCTTCGGAAGTTGAGGCATAGCTCTTTTCAAAGCTCGAGTAAAGGTCCTCTCTCGCCTTTTCGACAAATCCCGAAAATAATGACTCAACCTCTTCGACGCTGTCCGCGCTCACTTTTCCGAGATCATTCAATATGTCTAGGAGCTCTTCCGTGACGCCCGCAACCGTTTCATCATCGTCTATTCCGAGCTCTTCCAAAAGCTCAATTATCTCCTGATAGATGTCATTTATCTCGGCGTCCGACATTTCCGCGTGGGCCGCGTTGCTTATCGCGAGTTCAGCCTCGTCTATTATCTTTTCAATTTCACTTGAAAGTTCGCCAGCGGTGTCGACGGCGTCGCCCATGAAGTCATACTCCAGCTCCCCCAACTTTTCAAGAGCCTTATCAAACGCCTCATACGCGCCGTACCCGCCATCCTCGCTCGCGCCGCTACTTATAAGAAAATCTTCAAGAGCGGACATGGCGTCCTTAACATCTTCAGCGAAGCTCTCCGAGCTTTCTATGGCGGCTTTCACGCTCTCCTCAGAGGCGTACCCGTTTCCGGAAGGAGTTGTTTCGCTTCCGACAAAGTACATCCCGCAGTCCTCGCAAAAGTATACGTCGTATCCTTCCGCCCAGTCAGCTTCGACCCTCGCTATCCCGGTGTGGCGAACGTCGGTTTCCACGACGACAATTATGCCGCCATCTCCAAGTGTGTATGTGTCCGTACCGCCTAAGGCGCAATTCGCGTCCACTCTATCAAGAGTGAAGCTTGAATCCGGGTATGTAGTGCCGTAGTCGCCGGCGGCATCGTCGCCGTCCGCGAGATAAAGCTTGGCGCAACTTATCACTTCGCTCCCCTCCGCCATGACGGGATACATGACGCCGTTCGGGGCGGTGAAATAGTCGGCGACAAAATAGGTCACGGTGACCTCTTTGTAATCTTCGTCCTCAACGTCCTCATAGGATGTCGTGTAGTTCTCGCCGTAGATAAGCTCAACCACGCATTCGACACTCTCGCCGCAAAGGCATGTGTATGTTATTTTAAGCGTCGAATTTTCCGCATCAAGAGTAACTTTCGTGGGGCCCAGGTCATAGCCGTGATTTTCGCCATGCGCGTATTTTGAGATGACCTCGTAATATATCGTGCCGTCCTCTTCCGCCGCGGCTACGAGAACATAGCAGTTATCGTATGTAACTTCCGGTGAGAATTTGTCAGCGTCGTAACTTTCGTCATGAAGCTCCAGCCCGCCTCCCGCATCAACGGTAATTGTCGAGCCATCAAGGGATCCAAAGTTTTTAGAGCTCGAATCCACGACAATGAGGGAGCCGTTTTCTTCAACTTCAATGTCTGAGGAAACCGTGCCGCCGTCTAGGTCTATTGTGAGGTTTCCTTCAACTTTAATTTCGCCGTCGATTTTTCCGCCGTCCACGTCGATTGAAACGTTTGAGTAGCCCGTTTCATCATCTTCCACGGTGACGGGCGCGGAAATACTCCCGCCGTCGAGGCTTACCGACGAATTTCCGGAAAAGACAATTTCACCGTACTTTGAGGTATCTCCATCTTCCGACGCGGTGATATCGTAGCCTCCAAGGTTAAATTCGACGTTTCCCGTGATTTCAAGTTTGGATGAGCCAAGTTCCACGTCGCCTGTGAGAATAAACTCACTCCCCTCGCCCCCCGTAACCTTGAGAGACGAGGAATTGTCCCCACCATCATCTTCAAACTTAAGGGTAGCTTCCATGGAGCTTCCACCTAAATCTATCGTGACGTCCCCCGATATATAGAGGTTTCCACTTCCCGTCACCTCCATGTCGCCGGTAAGTACCACATCGACGCCGTCAAATGTGAGGTCGCCGTCCGAGGTTATCACGGCCTCAACGGTGCCGTCTCCCTTATCGCTCGAATCGGTGAAGGTGAGAGACGAGCCTTCCTCCACGAAGACACTGCCTTCATAGGTGTGACCGCCAAGGTCAATCTCAACCGAGCTTTCTCCCGAAACATAGATTTCTCCGCCCGACACATCCTCTGTCAAAGTGACCGTGCCGCCACACTTCGCCGCGAAATCCACGGCGTCTTGCGCGTTCTCAAAATACTCGGCGCATTCTTTTCCGTCTTCATCGGTGTATGCTACCATCGCCACGATGTCGTATGTGTAGCTTACCGAATATTCGTTTTCCTCGCCGTCAACCGCGGTGTACGTGTAGGTGACCTTTGTGTTGTCTTCGCTCACCGTGCGCGTCACTTCCGCCTCAAGCTCAACGACAACCCCACCATCTTTTTTATACTCGCCGCAGGCGCACTTGAACTTTAAAGTCATCTCGCCCGTGGCCTCGTCGTATTCCCAGATAAGAATATTGTAATAATGTGTGTGTCCGTCCGACTCTACGACGAAATTTCCGCTCTCCTCGTCATATCCGAACGTGTATCCATCCTCCTCTCCTCCAAGACCGGAAAGGTCAATGTCAAGGTCCTGTCCGGGTTCTACGCCGTCCGTCATGGCGAAAACGTCATCATAAAGGCCGCCTTCGCCGGAAGCAGAACCTTCGCCCTCGCCTAAAACAGAGCCTTCGCCCACAACTACCACGGAACCCGTCAAAGTGCCGGTGCCATCCCCCGTGAATTCATCGCCGTCATACGCCGAGCTGTCGGAAATTTTCAGGGACCCGCCATCGCCGTACCCGTCCACATCGCCGTTTTCGTCGTATGAGTCGGCGTGGATGACTATGTCAGCGTCAAGATTGTGGCCGCCAAGGTCTATTTCGACATCGCCGTAGATGTCAAGAGTGTCACTTAGTGACACATCGCCCGTCAAAACCACCTTCCCGCCGCTTTCTTCCGCGTATCTTACGGCGTCTTCTAAGTTTTCAAAATACGTCTTTTCGCCGCTCTCTTTTTCGACGTACGCGTCAGCGAACTCGTCCACGTCCGCGGTTTTTACCACCTCATATTTTCCGTCGCCTGTCACGACGCCGACGTAAGCGTTCTCGTCATCACCATCGGGGAGATAGACAAGATTTTCCTCATCGGAAAGCGTGCCGCCCGTTATGGAAACGGAGCTTTCTTCCCCTACGGATATGAGGCCGTCCACCTCGCCGCCTGTAACCTCGACGGAAGAGTTTTCCCCCACGCTCACGCCGCCTTCCACGGTGCCGCCCGAGACATCCACGGATGTATAGTCGCCGCCACTTACGCCGCCTTCCACGGTCCCGCCTGAAACTTCTACTTTCGTTTCGTTTTCTTCATCCGTTCCGCTCGCGGCGTAAATTCTGCCTGTGATGGTGCCG
Organism: Clostridia bacterium; assembly: GCA_021203865.1. GTDB lineage: Bacteria > Bacillota > Clostridia > Christensenellales > Borkfalkiaceae > Coproplasma. The sequence goes on along the minus strand of JAJQAJ010000004.1, from coordinate 18,516 downwards.
GTGCCCTCTCTTTCAGTTTCGCCATTGTCACCACCTATTTCAGAGCTGTCGGTGACGGAAAGCGCCGCGCCGCTTTCCACATACACGTCGCCGTTAAGTGTGTTGCCGTCAAGGTCGAGCTCTATGCCGTCCGTTACGGTTATGCCGCCGTCCGTGTCGCCGGTCAGTGTTACAGTCGGGGTCTCATCTTCCGCGTAGCTTTCCGCGTAGTTTACGGCATCCTGCACGTTTTCAAAATAGATGTCCCCCGAATATCCCCCTTCTTCCCCGGCGGCCGAAGTTTTCGCCTCCGCGAGGCTTTCCGCCTCTTCTCTTGTCATGACGGTATAGGTCATGTCGGAGTTTACGAATATGACGTATTCTCCGTCTTCATCTTCTTCGTCGATGTAACCGGACGCCGTGGACCAGTCGTCATACGTGCCGCCCTGAATGGAAAGTGAGCTTCCGTCCTCGACTCTCACGGTGTCGACGAACCCGTCGCCCGTAATAGTGACGGAAGAGGCCTCACCCTCATCACCCCCTAAGACGTTCAGCGTGCCGTTTATTTCTTTGCCGTTGAGATCCACCGTGACGCCGGCCCCGATGATGTCGAGCGACTCACCGTCCTCGACGTTTTCAAGGAGCGTCACCGTGTCACCGTCCTTTATATTCTCCGAAACATCGTCAAAGCTGTCGTAGTATATGACGGTGCCGTCCTCGCTTTCAACCATAGCCACGGCGCCTTCCGCGCCTTCTTCCCCGCTTATGACCTCCACGGACCCGTCTTCAAAGACGTGTCCCGCGTACCCGTCCACTATCGCGGCCGAAACCGCGTCGAGATTTCCGGGAGCGTACGTGCCGCCCATGGCGACAAATTCGGCGCCGTCAGCTATTTCAAGGACGCTTTCTATTATGGTGTCTCCCGACACGGTAAGGGAGCCGCCTTCCGAAACCTCAATCTTGCCTTCATACTCCCCGCCCGTAATGTCAAGGGAGCCTGAAACCTCGATGTCAGCTTCCACCACGCCCTCGCCTTCGATTGTAAGTGAGCCGCTCTCCGAAACCTCGATATTTCCCGAAAGCGTTTTTCCGCCAAGGTCAATTATGACGCCCCCGGAAATCGTGACATCCTCGTCCGTGTCTTTTTCAAGGGTTATCACGACATCTTCTTTTTCAAGGCTTTCAGCGAAATCGATGGCGCTTTGCAGTGAGTCGAAAAAGTATGTATCCCCCTCGCATACCACCGTCGCGACAATGTCTCTCGTGTCCTCGTAATAATGCTCGACGCCTGCTATATCCACGGCGGTGCCTTCCACGGTATATGTGCCGTCGCCGTTTGAAGTCTTTGTAAGCTCGTCAAAGCCTATCGTGTAGGAGATTTCATTTTCGTCGACGCCTATCTCCACATCGCCGCATGAGCATTTGAGAATAAGGGTGACGGACCCGTCATCGCATTTCGTCCATACCTCTATCTCATATAAGTGCTCGTGGCCTTCTTCAAGGTTTATGCCGTAATATGTGTCTCCGCTATCCCCTTCAATGTCCTCAAAGACATATGTAAGACCGCTTGTACTATCCCCTGTGAGGTTCAAAGTGATGTTGAGCCCGTTTCCGGGTGCCGCGCCGTTCGTGAAGATAAACGTGTCCGCGTACGGGTTGGTGTATGTTTCGCCCCCATCTTCCGTTTTGGGAGTGCCGGAGCCTATAACGGTGACGGAGCCCGTGAGAGCGCCCAAGCCCTCTTTTCCTTCATCCGCGGAGCTGTCGGTAAGTTTCAAAGAACCACCCTTGCCGGATTCTGTCGTTTGACTTTCACCTGTCTTATCGGCCTCTATTACGATGTCGGCGTTCAATGTGTGGCCGTTGAGATCTATCGTGACGTCCGTGTAAATAGTGAGGGTCCCCTCTATTTCCGCGTCGCTCAAAAGAACGACGTTTCCGCCGTTTTCTGCGGCCGCCTTCACGGCGTCAGCCGCGGACTCGTAGTAAATCTTTGAGCCCACAACTTCATCGCCGTCCCCCTCAAACTCGACGGTGTACGCCCCGGCAAGATTTTCGGCAATATTTTCAGAAACGACGAGGATGGAGCCGTCGGACATAATGACTTCAACGTAGTCCTCTCCCGTTCCAATGCCGGACATGTCGGCATTTTCGGAATATGTGCCGCCGTTCGCGGTGACAGTACTCTCATTTTCGACGGTGATATTCCCGTTCACTTTTCCGGTGCCGGCGCTCCCTTCGTCCGCGCTTGAATCCTCTATCGTAAGAGACGCAGGGGTTTCGCTTGCCTCCCCCACGGTGAGATCCCCTTCAAGGCTCCCGCCGTTAAGGTCTATGGTAATTTCCGAGCCCGCGCCGATTTTGATATCCGTCTCAACGTCGTAGCCGTTCATGTCGAAGGTGAAGTTTCCGGAAAGGTCCAAAGAGTCGCCCGCGACGTCTTGCGTTTCGACATCGCCCCATAAAGTTAGGGTGTATTCGCTTGTATCTCCCTCATCTTTCGCGCTTTCTATGGCTTCCAGAGCCTTTTCAACGCTATCATAGTATGTCGTGGTCTCAACGGCTTCCCCGTCAATATAGGTTGTCACGGTGACGGAAGCCGCGGCACTCTCTCTCGCGTCCCTCTCATCTAAGACCTCGTATGTGTCCGCGATTGGATCCGTTCCGGAATGGACTAAAATGACTTTTCCCTCGCTTACATTTCCCGAAACGTCGCTATCATACGTGCCGCCTTCCGCGGTGAAATCTCCCGAGCTTTCGATTGTCCCCACGTTTCCGTGTCCCTTAATCGTTAAAGACGCGCCCTCATCCACGGTGACGCCGCCCGAAACATCATGTCCATTGAGATCTACCACGATGTCGCCTTTTATTTCAACCGCCGATGAAACATCGTCATACAAAGTGACAATTACGTCGCCCGTGCCGGACGTCTCATCCGCCGACAGGCTGTCCGCCCATTCTATGGCCGCCGCGGCGTCATCGAAGTACACAGTGTGCTCTAAGCCGTCTTCCGTAACATATGCCACGGAGGCCGCGGCTTTTCCTGCCGCCTCTTTTTCGTTCATCACGGTGTAGATGTAATTTCCGCATTCGGTGCCACACGTTGTGACGTATTCGGCGTATCCGCTCCCCTCTTCCACGTATTCGGAAACGTCTTCGCTATATGAGCCGCCCTCAACTGTGAGGCTTCCGGAAATCTCTACCTCTCCCGCGACGAAGCCGTCTCCTTCGTGATATTCGGCTCCCACGCCCGCTCTTCCGGCGGAGGAGTCCTTTATGGTAAGAGATGTATCCTCTCCCACTAAGACGGCGCCCGAAACGGTATGTCCGTTTAAGTCAAGTGTGACGTCACCTTCGACGTCGAAATCAAGGTCTCCGTCACAATCTCCTAAAAGTGTGATTGTGTCGCCGCCTTTAAGAGCGGCCATGGCGCTCTCCACGTCGTCATAGTAGACAGTTGTCTCGCTTCCGTCTTCCCCGGTGTAGGTCACAAAGGCCGCGGCACCCGCCACCTCGCTCCCGTATTTGTCGACTACTTTGTATATGACTTCTTCCGTATACCCGAATGTTTCGTCGCTCATTCCGTATGCCACTTTGCCGTCAGCTACGAATGAGCCCACGTCAAACGTGTAGGAGCCGCTCTCTATGCTTATTTCCCCGCTCCCCGAAACGGACCCGGAAAGAAGACCTGCGTCCGAGGTATCTTTTATCGTAAGAGAGGCGTCGCTTTCCACCACGATGTCTGCGTTGAGGGTTCCGCCATTTAAATCTATGGTAATATCCTTTCCGAAAATGTGCACGGTCTCGCTTTCGGCGACCGCGGCGTTTTGAGTGACATAGATTGTGTCACCGTCCGAGGCGTGGTCCGCGGCGTCTTGCAGCGACATGTAATATGTTCTGTTCCCGTCCGCGTCCTCAATGTATGCGACAGCTTTTTCTTCGGCATAGCTTTCCTCCATCACCGTGTATCTGCCGTTCTCATAGACGGCAACGAACATATCTCCGATATAATCGGAATAGTAGTCAAGGTCCTCCTCTTCGATGTACCCACCGCATATTTCGAGCGATTCGTCGCTTTCTTCCGTTATCGCGATGTATATTGCGCCGCCCTTGCCGGATTTCAACTCGGTTGAAGTTCCTAAATCGGCCCCGGTCGTCTCATCATAGTTATATGTGTAAGCCGCCGTGTTTTCTATCGTGACCGAAGCTGCGTCGTCCAATGTTATAGAGCCTTCGATGTCGTAGCCGTTGAGATTTATCGTAAGCTCACCGGAGGATATCACGGCGTCAATTTCCGTGTCCTCCATTAGGGTGAGTGTAATATCCTTTGAATTTTCACCGAAGAGCGTTTCCGCGTATTCAAGAGCGCCTTCCACACTCTCAAAGAACGCCGTGTGAGTGACACCGTTCTCATCTTCATAGCTTATCATCGCTACGGCGTCAATGAAGAATGAATCGGAGTTTTCGCCGTTTTCTTCGGAGACAATAACCATCACAGTCCCGAAGACACTGTCATAAATGAACCCGTCAACCTTCCCCACATAAAGCTCTCCTTCCACGTCACCACAGTCGCAGACCAGAACATATGTCACGCTGCCGTCTTCGTTGTATGTGTACTCTAAGTTTACATATGAATGGCTGTGGCCCTTCGATATGATGTAGTTTCCCTCTTCGTTCGTGGTAAGGCCGTACGCGACATTTTCCGATGTGAGACCGGTAAGGTCAACGGAAAGGCTCGTCCCGAAGACATCCGAAGACACGCTAAGTGAATTTTCGTATGAGCCGTACCCCTCATCTGCCTCCTTGTCAGATGTGTTTTCCCCGGTCACGGTTATTGTGCCAAAAAGAGTGCCTTTTTCGGTGTCAGAAGACGTATCTTCCACGGTGAGTGATAGGCCGCTTTCCGTATAGCCTCCTTTTACGTCGAGGTTAAAATTAACCGCAAGGTCACGCCCGTTCAAATCTATCACAATGTCGCCCGAAACATCCAGCACGGCGTCCGAGGACACATCCTCGCAAAGCGTTATCGTCCCTCCTCCCGCGGCTTCCACGAAGGCGAAGGCGTCTTCAAAAGACTCAAAGTAGTATGTGACGCCGTCTAGCTCCACTTTTGCCTCGGAGTATGATTCCACGTTCTCATATGAGGTCAGAGTGTATTTGTCACCGCCTTCCGGAACATACACGACGGCGACCTTCTCATCATCATTTTCGGTTTCAAAATATTGAGAGGCGCCCGACGCGGCGCTGTACGTGCCGGCCTCTATTGTAAGGCTACCCTCTTCCACTAATATGAGCCCATCAACGCGGCCGGAGCCAAAGCCATCGCTAGCGCTCGAATCTGTCACGGTCACGGAAGAGCTTCCGCCTTTAACGGTGAGACCCCCCTCTATAACTCCGCCTTCAAGGTCGATGGTAATCGCGCCCGTCGCTTCTACGTCGCCTCCTATCGTGCCGCCGCCAAGGGACAAGGACGAGTCGTCGCCTTTTATCTCAACCGAGCCCGTAATATATCCGCCGGAAAGATCCACGTCACCGTTGACGGAGACGTTTCCCGACAAATTGCCACCGGAAAGGTTTAAAGACGAGCCCTCGCCCGTAAGCGAAATGCTCCCAACGAATGTCTGACCGTCTATGTCAACCGTGACGCCGGGAACGCTGATTTCCAGGCCGCTTCCGTAAAGATTGGTGTACTCCAAAATTGTCAGCGTGTCGCCGTCTTTGAGACTTTCCACGGCGCCATCAATGTCCGGATACCACGCCATGGCACTGTCCGACGAGGTGACAAGGTATCCGCCCTCAAGCTCAAGCGTACAAATCTCGCCGCCGTCCGAGCTTGTCACTTTCGCCACGGCCTTGCCGTCTTCATTCAATTCGATTTTGAGATTATATTCAGTTTCCGTCAAAAGAACACGGGACACCGTCTCGCCGCAGATGTCGCAGACGCCGCCGAGGTAAAACTCACCGTCTTCATATGTCAAAATGTACGTGACGCTCTCATGCTCTCCATTGAAGTAAAGATATGTGTCGACAATTTTGCAGTATCCGTAATCGGAAAGGACGTGTCCCAAGATATCGCTTGTTACGGCGTATGACGTGACTTTGAGACTCTCCCCCGCCTCCAAAAGGTTCGACACAAACATCTTTCCGGAAAAATCTTCGTCGACGCGAAGTTCGTAGCCCGAAGAAGGTATAAGAATGTTGCCGGGGTCGCCGTACCTTGTCACGTTGTGTCCGAGATAAAAGTCTCCGTGGAAATACGACCTGTTAAGATACTGTATCACGCCGTACTCCGAGCCGGTGACGTTCCAGGCGATGACGCCGCCGTAGTAGTTTCCGGAGTCCGCGGAAACTTGGATGAAGCCTCTCTCGTCCGCGTCCTGAACGTTGTATGACATTTCGACTCTGTCATACATTTTAAAGCCCTTAGAAGAGAAGGAAAGATATATGAGACGTTGATATCCGTCCGAGCCGACGAAGTTTCCGGTCATGGCGATTCCCGCCGCGTATGCGTCCGGATTGGAACTTTTAAGATTGGAGAGGATGTCTTCGTCGTCCGTGCCGAGATAAACGTTTGAACTGCCGTCGCCGTTTATTATCGCGGCGCTCTCGCCCCACGCCTCGTTCGAGGCGATGATACCGCTATAAATGTTTATATGCGCGCCGTACGCGTCAACCGCCGCGCCGGCGTTCTGCGTCACCGTGTTTGCGGAAATCGAGCCGCCGTACATATTAAACGTGGGCCTCTCGTTGTCCGCGCTACGCATGTAAATGCCCGTGCCGGACGCGTTCAAAACGATGGAGCCGCCGCACATATCAAGAACGCCCGCGCCTTTTACGTGTATGGCCCCAGTGACATCCGCCATGTCAACTCCCGTCATGCCTCCCGATGTGTATGAGTTCCACTGTTTTTCGCCTGTTTCCATGTCGGCGATGGTTGCGTAATATGTCGTGAAAGTGCCGTCGCCGTTATCTACAACCCCGGCGTCACCTTCATGTTTTATGTCAAATTCGTATTTTTCCGTCGAATCGAATATTTTTAGATATCCCTCGACGAGAATCGCGTGGCCGTGGGAGGCCTCACTTAGCGTGTGACCGTTAAAATCAAGTTCCAGATATTCGCCCTTGGCAACGTACAGCTCGGAGCCTGTCACAACGTCATTCATGAGCACCACCGTGTTCACGTTTTCTAAATCGGATGAAAGAGCCGCCTCCCACGCGTCCTCAATCGTCACATAATACGAGATGCCGCCATTTGAGTCCTCGACCATGACGGAAATTTCGTCAGCGGAAATTTTGAGGACGTATCTTGAAGTCGAATAGTACACGACATATTTGTCCGCGTCTTCGTCGAGACAAAAGTACCTATACGCCGAAAGGTATCTTGTGGTGCCGCTCTCCTTCTCAGTTATCTGAGTCTGCGAGTTATCGGCGAACGAAACGCCTATTTTTGCCTCACCGGAAAGAAGCCCGTCAAGCGTTATGTATCCGTTTTTGGGAAGAAGCACGTTGTTTTCAAGGCCAGAAGCGGAGTTGTCAAATATCACGGTCTCACCCGAAACGCCGAGAAGGCCCAGAGCGTACACACCGCCGCCGAGCCCGGCCGCGCTGTTGAACGAAAGCTCACAGCCTTCGAGATGGGCCTCCGCCCCACTTTCAACGTATATGCCGCCGCCGTGGCCGTACGAGATGTTGTCGTCGGCAACCACCCCGCTCATCTCAAATACGCAGTCGCTTTCGACATACACGGCTCCGCCGCCGTAGCCCGCCGATGTCGCAACGTTGGAATGGAATCGCCCGCCTTCCATGGAGCCCTCACCTTTCCGGATGTAGAAGCCGCCGCCGTTGACGGCCTCGTTGTACGCGACGAAGGCGCCCTCGACACCGCTTACCTTGCCGTAGACGAATATTCCGCCGCCGTCCGACTCCGAAGTGTTGTATTCGATGTTGCAGTCGGCTATGCGAACGTCAAGCCTGTAAGTGGCGCCAATGCTGTTGGAAACGTATATTCCGCCGCCGCCGTAGCTTCCGACCGCGTTGTCAGACACCACGGGGCTCTGCTCAACATATGCCGCGCTTTCAGCCGTCGCTCCAATGTAGAACGTCGACCTGTTCACGACGCTTATTCCGCCGCCACGCGTAGCCGAATAGTTCGAGCTCACGATGCCGCCGTAGATGTAAGTGGTTGAAAAAACGGAATATATTCCGCCGCCCGACGCGCCGCTGCCGTTCGCCGTGTTTCCCGAAACCGAGCCGCCGTACATACAGAACTCCGCGTCAGCATTGCCGTCGCCAATGACGGCCACTCCGCCGCCCTCGGGGTGAGTGTTTAGGACAATCGACCCGCCGTACATGGTAAATTTGCCGCCGACCCTCACGGCCACGGTCCCGTACGAGTTATAATTTGACAGTGTGGTGAGCGAATCCGAGCCGGTTATAGCGCCGGATGTGTATGAATATCGGGATGTCACGCCTGTCTCGGTGTCCGACATTCTGTATATCGTCGTGTATGTGCCGTCGTCGTTGTCATACACGCCTTCCTCGTCGTTACCGTCGCATTCCGCGTAATAGCCCGTCGAATCGTCCAGCGTCATCGTGCCGTACACCCTGAACGGGCTGTAGTCCGTGCCGGACGCGACCAGTCTGTGTCCGTTGAGGTCGATGTTGAGATATGTCCCCTCCTCGACCACATATCCTTCCGGGAACTCCGCCGTCATGTCGACGTCGGCGACAAGAACCATTGTTCCCGCCCCGCTCTCGGTGTCAAAGACGGCTTTATTTATGGCCGCGCTGAACGAGTCAGCGTATTCGTACGCGTCGCCGTAGTCTATTACCGCGACGAGATTTTCAACATCGAGTATCACCACGTATCTTCCCGACTGAGAGTACGCGATAGTGTACGAGGAAAGATTTTCGTCGTTGAGACGGAAATATCTATAAGATGTGAGATAATACTCAGTTGAGCTCTCCGAATTGGTAATCTGTCTTTGCGTCCCGTCACCTTCGAGATTGTTATAGAGAGAGACACCGACATAAGAGCCTTTTTGGAGCTCGCCCGCGAGTGTGATAAATTGCCCGTCCATGAGGTACACATCGCTCTCATTTCCGCCCGCAAAGTTGTCTCTTATGACGACTTTTCCGGAAAGCACGATGTAGCTCAAAGACCCATCACCGCTATTGAGCCACTTATCCTCGCTGAAAACGCCTCCGCCGCCCTTCACCGCGGTGTTTTCACGTATCTCTCCGCCCGTCATCGTGAATGTCGAGGCCCGTCCGAGATACACGCCGCCCGCGTACGACGCGGATTCGTTGAAGATTATCTCTCCTCCCGTCATCGTGAATGTCGAGTAGTAATTTATGACGAGTCCGCCTCCGCCGAAGCTGGTGCCGTTGGCGGTGTTATAGGATATCTCACCGCCCGTCATAGTGAAGTCGCCTCGCGAATAGACACCACCGCCGTTTCTCCCAGTCTCGTTATAGGACACGGCGCCGCCCGTCATTACCACTGTGCCGTACGAATATATTCCGCCGCCTTCGGTTGAGCCCGTGTTTTTATTGCCGTATATGTATCCGTCGGTGAAGGTGAAAGACGTCCCCGACGCGACATACACGCCGGCGCCGTTGCTTTTCGCCTCGTTGTACGCCACATATCCGTCATACATGTAGACGGAGCCGCTGTTTATGTAAATCCCGCCGCCTAAGGAAGCCGCGTAATTGTTTTCTATTTGTCCTCCCTCTATGTACGCCGCCCCGCTGCGCACATACACGCCGCCGCCATTGCCGGTCGCGTAGTTTGCTGAAATTTCTCCGCCGTACATGTAGAATGTCGCGTTGTTGTATACCACGACGCCCCCGCCGTAGCCCTCGGCCGTGTTGGATATTATCTTTCCGCCGTACATGTAAAACGTCGCGCCGTTGTGAACGAGGAACCCGCCCCCGCCGAATTTATTGTTGTAGATGGTGTTGTCGTAAATCGTACCGCCCGTCATAGTGAAGTCGGACCTAACGTACACACCGCCGGTCGCGGAATCAGCCCAGTTGCCGCCGATAAAACCGCCGGACATGGTGACATAGGCGTCGTTTTGTACATAGAATCCGCCGGCGTCAAGTGTCGCGTGGTTGAACTCTATGTGTCCGCCCGCTATTTCGCCGGAAGAGTCAGTCTCTTCAAAATAGATGCCGCCGCCTGTGTAGCACGAGTTGTGGGATATTGAAAGCCAGTCCGCATAATCGGAGTCTTCACACGTGTAAAGGTATCCGTAGGCCTCGACGTACACACCTCCGCCGTAAAGCTTTCCCGAACCGTTCAGGGAGTTGCTAGATATAATACCGCCGTAAAGGTACGTGTCCGCGTATCTGACGATGATGCCGGCGCCAAAGGAGCTTGCCTTGTTGCCGGACACCGAGCCGCCGTACATATTGAATGCCGCTCTTTCGGACGCCGAGCCCGCGACGTAGACGCCGCCCGCCCTGGCGTGGGTGTTCTGGGCTATCGTCCCGCCGTACATGTTGAAGGTGCCGCCTTCCGCGACGCACACCGCGCCGTAGTACTGCGAACTGTCCGTAGTGTTCGAGCCGCCGTATATGGCGCCCGACGTGTATGAATAGGTCACGGGCTCGGCATATGAATAAGTTTCAGTCTCATACGTCTCTTCGTCCGTCACTTTAAAAACCGTCGTGAAAGTGCCGTCAGCGTTCTGGTACACGCCGGGGTTCTCACTTCCCGAGTACTCCTCGTAATATCCCGAGGTGTCGACGAGGTTCAAAGTGCCGTAGACGCGGAACGCCCTCGGAGACGACGATGAAAGCACTATGTTGTTGCCGTTAAGGTCTATCGTTATTTCGCGCCCCGCCTCTATTTCATACCATGAATACGTCCCGAAGTCATAATCGTCCCAGTAAAAATCCCGGTAGAGCGTGACGACAGAGCCGTCTTCCGCGGCGTCCAAAGCCTCCGCCATCGAATCAAAGGACTCCGTTCCGCCGTCCGCGTGCTCGACTTTGACGGGATAATCGGAGAAGGGCACGACCTCGATGTAGCTGCCGTTTTTGTATTTTATGAAGTTGTTTTTCGCAAGCTCCGTATCGTCCAGATGAAAATAATAGCACGAGGTGAGATAAAAGTCCGTGCCGGTTTCCGCCGTCGAAATCTGGGTTTTTGTGTCTGCGTGAAGCGACACGCCGATGTATGAGTTTCCGCTTATATAACCTTCAAGGACGACATAGATGTTCGCCGCCGAAAGATAGAGGTTGTCGTCGCCGTCGGAGCCCTCGGACGTGTTACCACGGATAACAACCTCACCGGACATCGCGACATCAGCGCCCGCGTAGACGCCGCCGCCGCGGATTCCCGAACTGTTGCCGGAAATTTCTCCGCCGGATATGGAAAGCTCACCTTTTGAGTATATTCCGCCGCCGGAGCTCACCGAGCCGTTGCCCGAAATCAGGCCGCCCGTCATGGTAAAAGACGCCCCCGAGTCGACAAAAACGCCGCCACCCGTGTACCTCGCGCTGTTTCCGGAAATTTCACCGCCGCTCATCTCGAACGAGGCATTGCCGGTCACCCGCACGCCGCCGTAATACCCCGAATTATCGCGAATTTCGCCGCCCGTCATCTCAAAAGACGAGTATGTTCCGACTATCACGCCACCGGGGTACGACCCGGAGCTCTCGTTTCCATATATTACCCCGCCGGACATCGTCACTGATGAGGAGTAAATGACGTACACCGCGCTGGCGTATCCGGTGTTCGCGAAAATATAACCCCCCTCCATCACAAACGTCGCGGAATTCACAATGACCGCGGAACCGTACCTCGATGAATTTTCATAAATCCGCCCGTCTCCACTGAGAACGAATGTCGCGTCTTTGGGCACATACACCGCTCCGCCGCCTTGCTCCCCATTCGTGGAAGACGCCGTGTTGCCTGATATCTCGCCGCCCGTCATAGTGAAGAAAGCCGAATCATAAAGATAAACTCCGCCGCCGGACGAGGCCGCGTTGCCGTATATCCTGCCGCCCTTCATGTCAAACGTACCGCCGCAGACGTTCACCGCGCCGCCGCACCCCAAATTTCCCGACGCCGTGTTTCCCGAAAGGACGCCGCCAGTCATGATGAATGTCCCGCCGTAGACATAGACCGCTCCGCCGCTGTGGGTGCTGTCTCCGCCTTCCGCCGTATTTCCGTACGCCTCGCCGCCGGACATGGTCAAAGTCGCGGAGTTGACGTAGACGGCGCCTCCTGACTCGGACGCCGTGTTGAAAGCGAAATATCCGCCGCTGATTTTCCCCGTGGTGCCGCTGTCCAGATAGAGTACGGCGCCGTCGGCCGATGAGTTGAACTCAAAGTTGCCGCCATCTATGGTGACCGTGGATTGCGTTCTTGCGTAAATGTTGCCGAAATACCCCTCGTTGTCGGATATGACGATGGGGTTTCCCGCGCCGCCGGACGAGCCGATGTATAAGTTTGAAGATCTCATGTACATCGCGCTGGCGTAATCGCTGCTGTTTGTCGATTTGACTATTATTCCGCCGTAAAAATTGACGGTAGAACTGCTTTCCGCGTAGAGAGCGACGTTGGCATTTCCGGAAAGGGATCCGCCGTACATGTTGAGGGTAGCGCCGCTGAGGTATATGCCCGAGCCCTGGTACGCGGAGTTTGAAACTATCGAACCGCCGTACATCTCTATGACGCCGCCGGAGCCTGCCGCCACGGCACCGTAATATGAACTGCTCGCGTTCCCGGAACTTGCCCCGGTTATCGCGCCAGACGTGTACCTAAAATACGACACCTCCTTCGTGTCGGGATCGGACATCCTGTACACCGTCGAATAGCTTCCCTCGGAGCTATACGCGCTCACTCCCACCGTGCCGGACGAGCCGAGAAGATAATACTCCTCCCACGAGTCCGTGATGGTGAGGTGGCCCTGAACATAGAACGCCCTCGGGACAGATGATGAAAGCACGAGGTTATAGCCGTTCAGATCAAAAGTCAGATAGTAAGACGCGGGAACGACGTACCAGCCGCCGTCCGATATTGTGTATGACGACAAAGTCTGCGAGGTTAAAAGGACGGCCGTCCCCGCGGAAGAGGCCGAGGTGGTCATCGCCGCGTCCAGAGCGGACGAAAGCGACGTGTAGAATGATGACGTGTCCGACGAGGGCATGTCCACGCGCGCGACATAGCTTCCGAGAGATTTCAGTTCCAGACAGCCGTCCCCGTAGCCTATGTACTGACTTTCATAGAGTTTGTCGCTGTGGCAGTATCTTAGCGATCCCACATAATACGACGTGCCGCTTTCACTCGCCGATATGAGCGTCTGGGATGCTGAATAGAGATAAATTCCGAGATACGCGCCTTCCGTGAGCGCGCCGCTGAACGAAAAACGAACGGACGAATCCAGGAAAAGATTGCTTCTCGTCGAACCGACGTAATTGTCCCTCACATACACTCCCCCCGACACATACAGGGTGCCCTTGTCATAAATCCCGCCGCCGTATTTCGCCGCCGTGTTGTTCGTTATGGTGACGTCGGAAAGATGCGCCGTGCCGCCATAGAGACAGAGCGCCCCACCATAGCCGGCAGAATAGTTTCCGTCAATGAGGCCTCCGTCTATGACTATGCTGGCCGAACTGTCGGGCGAGCAGATGGCTCCGCCGCCCATGGACGAGGAGGTCCCCGCTGTGCTGTTACCGATAATTTCCCCGCCGTGCATCGCGAAAGGCTGTTTTCTCACATGGAACGCGCCGGCGCCTTCATCGCCCGCGGTGTTATTCGAGACCGTGCCGCCGTACATCGTCGTGGGACCATAGCAGTATGACGCGCCGCCCGTGCAGCGAGCCGTGTTATTCGAAACCGTGCCGCCGTACATAGTGAACGTGGCATACGGCGTGGCGTTCGCCGTGTACACCGCGCCGCCGAAGTTCGCGGTGTTGCCTCGGATTGAACCGTCGTACATGATGAAATCCGCGCGGTAGAGCATTAAACCGCCGCCGTTTTCGGGAACGGTGTTGGAATAGATGTCGCCGCCGTACATGTAAACCGCGGCGCTTTTTGAAGACGAGCCCAGGCAGTAAATCGCGCCCCCACCGTGCCCCGTGGAGGCCGTCGTGTTGTCATGTATCGATCCGCCGTAAATGTACGTCACTCCGTACTGCTGGTACATCCCGCCGCCGGAGCCCGCAGTGGCGGTGCTTGTCGTGGAGTTGAAACATACCTCGCCTTCTTTTATGTAAACTGTCGCCTCATCGGAATATATTCCGCCGCCGCCCTTCGCGGTGTTTGTCGATATGACCGCGCCGTCTATCGTAACAACGGATGAAGACGCCGCGTATATGGCTCCGCCCATTCCGGAGTTCGCATTGTGCGCCATTACGCCGCCCGTGAAACTGCCTTCGCCTTCGATATAGGCCGCGCCGAAATTTGTCACCGTGTTGCCGGAAACCGAGCCGCCTGACATGCTGAACTCGCCGCCGCATTCGACATACACGACCGAGTTGTAAAATTTGTTGCCGACAATCGAGCCGCCCCACATGCTGAACACGCCGCCATCTTCCACGTGCACCGCGCCGCAATCCCCGGAATCCGATGAGCTGCCGCCCGTCACCGCGCCCGACGTGTAATAATATTTGACGTTATCGTCTAAGCCCTCCGCGCTCGCGAGATACACGGTCGTGTATCCGTACTGATAGGAGTGGACGCCTTCCGAAAGACTCCCCGTGTATATCCCCTCCGTCGCACTGCTGTCCGTCAGGGTCAGCGTGCCGGAAACGTCAGCTAATGTGCCTGCCGCAGATATGTCTATGGTGTAGCCGTTGAGGTCTATCGTGGCGTACTCACCTTCTTTAAGTTCGAGAGGTTCTGTCAGAGTGACGGGCTCGTTGAGGACTATGGCGTCCCCACCTTCCGAATTCGACACGCCGGCCGCCCAAGCCTCGTCAAAAGACGTGAAATACGCGTCTCCGACGTCAAATCCCACGCCGGAAGCCGCGAGAGTGATTTTTTCATTGCCGTTCACGAGGGCAAGAACCGTTCCCGCCGTCACAGCGGATATCAGAACGGCCGAGGTCAATATCATGGTAATTTTTCTTGTCAGACTTTTCATAAGCTATTAAGATTTGTCTTTATGTTCATAATGCCCGCGCCGCGGGCAGAGGGCAGTCAGTTTTTGTCGCCTCACGCGAGGCCGTATTTTTCCAAAAGCGCATCAATCGTGCCGTCCGAAAGGAATCTGTCGACGGTGTCGTTCACCTTCTCACCAAGCTTTGTTAGCCCTCCGGTATCTTCATCCTTTGCGGTCCCCACGGCATAATCCTGGTCGGAAAACTCGTCGTCCAGGAATTTATATCCGTAACTTCCGGAAGAGTAGCTTTGCAAAATGGAATGGTCGGCCACGAACGCGTCAATCTCGCCCGCCTGCAAAGCCTCCCACAAAGATTCATAGTCGGCGTATGTTCGGTTTATGAAAATTTCACCACCCAGAAACGGGCTGTATTTCTCTATCCCCTTACCCTCGCAATACTCCACGAAAGCATCGTACGCGGTGGAATTTTCCACAGTGCCGACCGTGAAATATTTTTTTCCTTCAAGGTATCGCGACAGCTCCGAAAGCGAACTTAATCCGAGACTCGAATACTGTTCGCCAAGGAGTATCTGCACGGAGTCGGTGTAATACGGGGAAGAAAAGTTGACCTTCTCCTCTCTCTCCTCGGTCACCGTGTAAGTCGCGACTATTATGTCCACATCACCCGAAATAAGGTCTGTCTCCCTTTCGTCCGGGTCGACGGGCACGAGCTCCACGCCGTCATAACAAAGCTCTGTCGCGAGCGCGTACGTGAGGTCTATCTCCATTCCGGAATATTCGCGGGTGGCATAGTCATAATACCCAAAGTTTCTGACGTCGTTTTTTACACCGACCGTCAGTGTCTCACCGTTCGTCACGGTGACAAGACAGCTCGCGCTGTAACTTGTGCCGTTCACCCGGGCGGTAACCATGGTCTTACCGAAGTTTTCTACGCTCGCGGTGACTATCCCGCTTTCAACGGTCGCGATGTTCTCATCCGAAGACGTCCATGTTATGCCGTCCGTATAATAATTGCCGTCCGTGGGAACCGTTGCCTTTATCGTGGCAATCTCCCCCATGCCGAGAGAAAGTTCGCTTATGTCGAGTTCTATCCCGGACGGCTTTCCGGAAATGTAGGTATTTTTCTCGCCGGCGTCTTCCCCGGTTTTTTCACCGCCGGTGCATCCGAAAAGGAGCCCCGTCGCCGCGGTGAGAGCAAGAATGGCGGCGAGTGTCACGGCGGTGAGCCTTTCAGTCTTTTTCATAGATACCTCATAAACCTGTCTTTCGGGCGCAAAGCCCGGTGATGCTTCAAATCACGGCGCGCCACGCGGCGCACACACTTTTATTATACACGCGGTGCAGTTAAAAATAAAGACATATCCGGCATAAAACGGCTCGTTTTTCCTCCGTTAAATCATGGTGGCTCGCCGACGACATAAAATAGCCCGAAAGAGCCTTCCGTCATCCCGGCGTTTCCCATTTTCAGGGCATCTTTGATTTTATCCGCGATGCAGTGTCCGTCTTTTCGAAAAAGGTCCGCAGCATGGAGATCGCCGTCAATTCCCCGAATCTTCCCGGACGGCTAAAAAGTATTGAACGATGCTTTGAAAGTCGTCTGTCAAATCCTTTATAAACAACGATTCATCGGCAAAATAGGGATCGGAAACCAATGTCACAAAATCGTTCTCCAAAGAAAACTCTCCGTCTTTGCTTTTGGCCATAAAAACATACTTCTGACTTATACACGTGTTCATATCACACTTCTGGCATGAATGGGAAATATGTTTGAGTCCCAAGCAGGACTCACACACTTAATGTAACATCCTCTCTTGGAAACATCCGCCATACACCCACCTCCGCCTTAATTCGTTCTTTTCATCGCATGGGCGCTCCGAACTACGGTCTCCCATCAATATCGACTATCAAACTTTGCTGTCTTTCCTTCTTCAGAAACATGGTCATATAAACGGGCACGTGAACTATCTTCCCAACAGCCTCTATGTTTGCCGTATTGTTGAATACGTATGCCCTCCGTATATTGTAATCCAGAACGTCCAGCACATTGCTCAGCGCGCTGTATTTTTTGTAGTTTTTACCCGATTTGACCTCAAGCGGTATGACCTCGGAGTTTATCTCGATGAGAAGATCCAGCTCTCCGTACTTATTCGACTTAAAATAATACGGGATAAGTCCGTTGCTTTTCATTTCCTGCGCAACGTAATTTTCGTATATGGCACCGTAGTTTATGTTTCCCGCGTCGGCCAGTATTTCGTACTGAATGTTGTCGTCAAAATACATATACGACAAAAGGCCGACATCGCATAAAAAAAGTTTCATAAGGTTTCGCGACTTGCTCATGATAAGCGGGTACCGCGGTTCGTTCGCGCAATACACCGGAATCGCGACACCGGCATCGGTGAGCCATACAAAAGCGTTCTCGACATACTTTGACTTCCTTCCCGACTCGACGCTGGTGTAGTTGAATCTCTTGTTCTGACAATTGAGTTCGCTCGGGATGAGGTCGAATATGTTTTTTATCATCGGCCTGTTGGCTCTGTCATATTTCGATATGTCCGCCCTGTATGTGTTGCATATGTATTCGTGAACATCCCGAAGTTTTGCGATATCCTTCGTCTGAACATACCTTTCAACCGCGGCCGGCATGCCGCCGACAATGAGGTAAATCCTGAGCTGTTTCATGAACCGATCATGAATTGCCTCGTTCACGGGTTTAACGGATACAAAACAGTCTCTGAGATAGTCGAAAACAGTCTGCTCACATCCGACGGCCATACAGAACTCCATGAAGTTCATTGGGTACATCCGCAGCATCTGCATGTATCCCACGGGAACCGATTCAACATTCGACATCTCCACACCGAGAAGCGACCCGCTTAAAATATAACGGAAACTGCCCTCCTCGACAAGAAATTTGACCGCCGTGACGAGTTCGAGACACTCCTGCACCTCGTCAAAAAATATGACCGTCTTCCCCGGAATCAGCCGATTGGGGAAAAGAGCCCTGAGATAGAGGAAGATCTCATCGCTCGACTTCGCGCCGGAAAGAAGAACGCGCGCATGCTCATTTTCAAGCAAATTAATTTCCACGAAGTTCTTGCAGTATTTCTTCGCAAATTCACGAACAATGTACGTCTTTCCGACCTGTCTCGCCCCGTCTATAAGCAGACATACATTTACGTTTTCGTCATACCACCGTTTGATGTCTTCCGTTATGAGTCTTTCCATGGTTATCACCTCGTCATACGAAATTATATACCGGCCAACAAAACATTTCAAGATTTTTTTGCAATTATAGAGAAAATTCATTACCGGAAATTACAATTATAGAGAAAGATTTTTTCATAAATTTGCAATTATAGAGAAATCCGTGACGAGTCTCGGCCTCAGGATATATGGATTTACCTTAATTTCCAGAAATTTGGACCATGATGGAAATTTTTGACCCCCGGGGTAC
>JAJQAJ010000066.1 GCA_021203865.1 Clostridia bacterium | reverse complement strand
GGCAGTGTGAGTAGATGTTCATGGTAGTGGACACGGACGCATGTCCCAGGCGACGGGAAACCTCCGTGACCGGGACGCCAAGCGTCAACAATATTGACGCATGAGAGTGTCTGAGGTCGTGGATGCGTATACGCGAAACTCCGGCAGCCTCAATGCCCGCCTTAAACGCCGCTGTGACCTTTGTGCGGCTCCAAGGTCTTTCCCCGCCGAACACATAAACGCCCGCAGAGGACGCCAGCAGGAGCTCCAGAGACGCCGTGAGACGCGCAGGGAGAGACACAACGCGGTTTGACGCGGAGTTTTTCGGAGGAGTCACGACGGCGAAGCCCTTACGCTCTGCCTGGGCGCTTTTGGTGATGGAGATTTCATAGGCGTCATCTGCGCGTCTGAAGTCAGACGGTGTGAGAGCCAGCAGCTCGCCTATACGCGCCCCGGAGTAAAAGGCCAGGTCAAAGAGCGGACGGAACTCCGGATCGACGCAGGCGGCGAATTTCTCGTACTCAGCGACGCCCCATATATGCATCACGGGAGCGGCCTCTCTCCGGTGCGGCGTCTTGACGCCTATAAACGGATTGTTGAAGCCGTACGAATCCGCGGCCCAGGACATGAACGCAGCGAAGTCGCCGCGTATCTGCCGACACGTGCCGTTAGCGAGCAGCGAGCCGTCTGCCGTGCGCGATGCCCAGAGCTCCGACTGCCACGCCATGATGTCGGATTTGGCTATCGAGTTAATGAGACGGCCTGTAAATTTACACGTGATGCGGTGCTCAAACACGCTGCGCAGATTGTACAGCGTATTCTGTGCGGCCGTGCCTTTCTTGTTCTGGAAGTAGAAATCGACGGCGTTCTCAAACGACGTGACGGCCAGCTGCGAGCCCTTCCGGGAATCCTCCCATTCAATGTACGCTCTCTCTGCGGCTTTTTTCGTGGGGTATCCAGAGAGATGTACCAGCCTACGAGCCCCGTTTAAATCCGCCATGAAACGGACATCATACACAATTCCTTTTGTCGTCGTGCGTTTGCTGTAACTCGCCATGGAAAGACTCCTAAATAGCTCCTTAATCGCAATCGCAAATACGTAAAAACGTAGTTTATATTACGATTGATCCGAAAGAAGATTCTCAAAGCCGTTATATTCTTCAAAAGCAAGCAAATACAATGCCTTCAGCAAGTCTTTGTTCTTGCTCTCCAATTCGGAGATTACGGTATCTTCTCCCTTGTCCCTGACAATGCCGGATCTAATCAACTCGTCGATTGCTTTGGGCAGCTGCGAACAGATTTGATAGAACGCGTCATTTTCGCCGGTGACGATGGCGTAGAACTTATCGATGGACACTCTACGAATTCTTTCATTGTTCATGGGAACACCATTCAGTTTCATTGTCCAAGGCACGTTACGCGAGCAGGGGGCAATCACCTCGACAAGAAAGTACAGGTCGTCGGAATTGTTTTCCTTTCCAAGTTGATCCAACATCTTCGTGTACACATGTGCGGCGGCACCCGAATTCATTGTGTTGTATTTGTTCTTCATCTCGACATAAATTTTTGCTTTCGTGTCGGGATTTGTATAAATAACATCGAAGCCAGTCTTGGGTACTTCGCAGTTTTTTATGTACTTGAACATGTTTTGATGGAAGTAGCCTATTGCGTTCGTGTCGCTTTTGTCTCTTTGACGCTGTATTTCATTTTTTATGACGTCTTCGGCTTCCAGTCTGAAAAGCTTCATGTCGAACGTCAACTTAATGGGATCCACGATATTGGCGTTGAACCGTTCCAAGTCGATGGCCTCCAACACTTTGTTGTATTTTTCCATCGTCTCATAGACATGCCTTTCGAACGTGGTTTTGCTGATAAAAGAAATGTTGTAGTCTGACATAAGAATTTCTCCCGAACGCTCCAGTTAAGAGTGATTTAATTCTTCAAGCGTTTTCTTTATTTCAAGACCGACATCTTTGGCTAAATTGACAGGGACGGCGTTTCCCACCTGCTTGTATTTTTCAGACAACGTTCCGCAAAATTCCCAAGAGTCGGGGAAAGTTTGTATTCTTGCGTTTTCACGATAAGAGAAAGGTCTCACCTCAACCGGATGGCAGCGATCCGTTTGTTTCATTCCCGGACTTGTAAGAACTGTCAGAGACGGCTCGTCAAGGCTCAATCTTCTCAGTATTCCGGTTCGACCTCCGCCCATGTCCCAACAGGTCTTCATGTATTCTCGAGCAACATCTGCCGGGATATCGCGCCAATATCCGCCGGGAGGGACAAGAGAAAATACGCTTTTTTTAGAGGCGGAATATTGTGCACATTCATCTTTTAAAGGATTGACATCCAGTTTGATATCTCTGATGACGGGTTTGTACTCGTGAGGTTCCGGGAAGTTGAACTTTGCTTTGTCACAGAGGTCAGCCCGAATCCCGATTGTAATCAAGCGTTCTCTTTTTTGAGGGACACCGTAATCCCACGCATTAAGGAGACAATGCTGAGTAACATAACCCTGTTCTTCAAAAATTTTAAGGATTGTGTCGTACGTTTTCCCGCCGTCGTGAGAGAGCAGACCACGGACGTTTTCAAAAAGAAACATCTTAGGCTTCAGTTTGCTGAGGAACGTCGCATAGTAATAGAACATCGTTCCGCGGACGTCTTGCAGCCCGAGTCTTTTCCCTGCGTAACTGAAAGATTGACACGGAGCACCCCCGGACAAAAGATCCAGTTCGCCTTTTTTTATGTCGAATTCGCTCTCCAAATCTCGTTGGCAGACGTCTGCGATGTCTTCACATAGGACATTCCACTGCGGTCTGTTTTTCTGTAACGTATCGGCTGCCGCCTTATCAAATTCAACAAGACCGATGTGGTAAAATCCGGCTTCTTCCAACCCCAAGGCCAATCCGCCCGCCCCGGCAAATAATTCAATCGACTTCATTTTCCCTCTGGTCAAAAGTATAATTCATTCGCATCGCTGCACAATATATTTTAATGTTTTTACATAAGTTTGTCCATTTATGGGACATTCGTCTGAAGGCACTGATGTTAAAAGACAGGGGCTGTTTGCGTGGCATGCATGGAGGTTTCAAAAAAATAACTCCTCATCGTGATTGCGGACGCGAAGAGGAGCCATTTTTAAATTGAAGTGTGTTTTTTTGCCTGACAAACAAGGCTCACCAGCCTGGGCGTTTTTTAGTTTTATTAAACACAGGGGACGCCCAGCCCCAAACCGCCTGAAATAGATCGCAAATACAACTAACTGAAGCCACCACAGCTTTAATGCAAGTATATAGCAGACAGAGAGGTTTGTCAAATCGAGATAAATGCTTTTATCCGATTATTCCGCACCAGTTTTTGTTTATGGGAATCGCAGAGTGTTTGACGGGGTCCAGTGTCGTTTCTCCTCTCAAAAACTTTTCACTCAGAAAGCGAGGTCAAACGTGTCCTCTGTGCATTTGACAAATAGTGATAACGGTACTTCCAGTCAGGATGAGGTTCACCTCTCGGCGGCCTGTCGCCCGACATCGCCTGAGCCTCCTCGGGGTCTTTCTCGGCCCGTTCCAAGAGGGAAAGAATGTCTTTCACAGTGTCCTGCCTCGTCAAATTCAAATACATGTACCTGTACGGATAGTAGTTGTCCGGATCCTCGCGGGTGTCCCTGATGAAGTAGTCCCGACGGAACAGATTTGACTGGTACCTTCTAATACCGAAGCAGCGGCACTCCTTAACGCCGTCGATGGTGATGTACTCGTACTTGCCGGTGATGTAGGCTCTCGCGGAGCCGTCCTCGGGGTGATCCTCAAACTGAAGGTAGTTGAATTTGTCCCACGTGAGCTTGTAGTTGTAATAGTCAATGACGGAGCGAATGTCATTTGCAGTGTACGTTTTCTTCGCGTCGAACGGCGCGGGGGCGTGAGGCGCGGGGGCCTTAGTTTCGTAGTAGTTAGCCATTGCAACACCTCACTTTGCCAGCAACTTGTAGAAGCCGCGTCTGGGGCTGACAAGGAACGAAGGATAGGCTTTGATGAGCCTCCGGAGAGTTTCGCGGAGCGAGTCTTTGCCCACGCCTTTAAACTCCACGCGAGCCGCCATCTCGTTCAGCAGCGTTTCGGTAGACAGTTCGAATTTGCCTTGAGCTTTGAAGATGGCTCGAATAGCGGTAAGCCGTGTCTGGTCCAGGCAGGGAATTTCCTCGGCGGCCTCGGGCTTTGCCGGAACGAATTTCTCGCCCGGACGACGCTTTTTCTCCACATCGTCCTGAGGACCCCTCCTCAGAGGGCAGTCCTTCAGAGCTTCGTCGGCGCGAGTGAACTTGCCTTCGGAGAAACGGACTCGTATCGAATCGGGGTGGTCTTCATTGCGGCAAGAGAACTCTATAAGGATTCCCACGTCCTTCGGCTTCCAATTGTATTTGGCGCGCACGGACTGCGGAACGCGGAGAAGACGCATGACAATGCACGTGTCGATGAACCTCTCTTTGGAACCGTGCCCTGAGCTGACGTCGAGGATGTCTTTACCACTGTAATCCCCTTTCGGGGGGTGATGACTCCACCACACCGACGCACCACCGAGGCCGGTTGACAGCCGCGTGACTTCCCTCAAAAACGCGTTCCATGCGTCCAGGGTGTTCTCATCCCCCTGCAGAAACAGATAGACCGAATCGATAAACACCAGCCCCCACTTCTTGCCGGTGGCTTTTGACGCTTTGAGAATCCGATCGACGAGATGTGTCATGGTCTCCGTCTCGTTTCTCAAGGAAGTCTCATAAAAATGTTTTCCCACGTCGCTTTTGACGAATAACGGCAGCTCTCCAAGATAGCCGTCACGGACAGTGGAAAGCCTGCGCCTATACGAGATGTCGTCCAGCTCGGGATTGACGAAAAGGACGTCAGTTTGAGTCGTCGGAAGGTCCAGGAAGGGAACTCCCTGAGCGATACACGAAAGCAGCCCCATCGCCAGCCATGTCTTACCCATTTTTGACGCGCCCACAAGCTGCAGACGGCCGCCAACCTCTATGACGTCGCCCCATATCTGCGGCAGCGGGTCCGGGGTCTCCATGTTTCCCATCCAGTGCGTCATTCCGTATTGCTGGGCGATGATCGTTTCCTTTTCGTCCGAGACAATCTGGGACTCCGGCTCGGCCAACGCATCGGGAATATCCGTCAACTCGGACGACAACGGAAGGCTGTCGGGTTCCGGCGATTTAATCAGATTGAGGTCGGTTCTAAACTGAAGGAATTCTTCGTACGCATAGCGGTGCATTGTGTCGTTCGCAATCTCTTTTTCCTTCTCGTATTCCTCCGGAGAGAAATGGAAATAGCTGCCCACGGTGACGACCTGGGCCTGATCCACTGACAAAGAGTAAATGGTCAGCAGATACAGTTCAAACATACGTTGTTGATTTGTCAATATAAAATCCTCCACGACAAATTAGATTTCGCGGAGGTATGGAGATCGTTTTCGGATCGAATTTATTTTTCCGGGTGCTGTGGTTGGGTTCCCGTCGTTAGTATATATTCTCGATCATAAATTCGGTGCGGTTTCGACTTCTGTTCTCCGCAATAATGAACAGATAATCTTCTTGTGTTCTACGAGTATTTTACTATCCTTGGGGTAAAATGTCAAGGTTTTTGCACAAAATATTGTGTCAACGATTTTGACAGCAACCCTAACAAGTAAGAGGAGACGCGCCGTTCAGGGTGATTCATTCAATCACAAAACATCACGTCACAGCGAGCTTTCAAGCGAGAAAGAGCCACTAACGACATCATCAATCGAAGGGAAGTTTCCCGACGGTAAATGAGGTTTTACCGACGCTTAGCTTAACTCGAGTTTTCCGCCGAAAAACATCCGCATTATCGCGAGACCGAGTTTTTCCGGGAATAACTATGTTTTACATTATAAAAAATTCACTATTTTTTTGCGAAAAAATACGAAAACCACGTCTGTTCGCTGTCTCAGTTCTCTTTTCTCTAGCGTTCTCTCTTACCTGGGCTCTTTTCTCTCTGGGCTTCTCTCTCCTCTCTTTTCTCTTTGAAAGAAGATCACGTTGGATAACGCCACGCACCCCGCGTGGCGCGTGATCTGGGCACCCATTTCTAACGCTGTGAGAGCCACGTCTCGCCCCTTCTTTTCTTCTCGGTCACTTATTCAAGATAACGCTTTGCGCGTCTCTATGAGCCTCCACGGGTCTCTAGCGACGTGTTAGGTTTTTTCACGCGGATGCAGGCACGCGTGAGCCGTGAAAAATCCGATCTTAGTCGTTCTACCGGAGTTCCCCGCTGAGTTCTACCGCCAAGCATGGTTTTTACCGTAAAAACTCGGGAGACACACTCTGTCCTCGGTGGAGAATAGCCTCGCTACCGTCCGATCCGCGCCATGACCCCTCCGTGCGACCGAGACAATCTGATCGCCCTCCTCCTCTTCAAATCCTAAGCGACTCCGCGGATGCTTTTCCGGAGACCAACGTCTTGTCGCCTGGAAACAGTTCGTTCGAAGCCCAATGAATCTGCGGGTCTTTCTCCAAGGGTAGACACGCCGATGCATGGAATCAAATCTTCCAACGCCCAATGCCCGCCGAGAGGCTTTTATGTGACTCTCTTCTCACATCAAAAAGCCAACCTAACAATCAGTCTCATTCAAAATCTAATGTAGTGAGCCGTAAGGCGAACGGTCCCATAGGCCGAAGGCCGTTATCGACGACCAACCACGACACGCGAGCCACCCGGGGAAAGATACGTGACACGATTATCGATACAAAAAAAATGCCTGCGATAAAAGAGACAACTTGATTTCCAACCAAGCAAAAATGAGCGAAGCCGATAGGCGAGCGACCCTATAGGCCGCAAGGCCGTCAACCCATAGGCATCGAAGATGCCGTTGCGTAAAACCCGGGAAAGCAAATAAAGTGAGTCTGAAGCGATCTGATCCTGCCATGCGGTAACTCCGGCAACGCTCAAACCAAGAACGTCGGTACAAGCTACAAGACACAATTAGGGAAAGACTTGAGGTCCACCAACGCCTCGCATCCACCCAACTAACGCAACACAATGTAACACAAACATTTGTAACAACACCCCCTATATTTATATAAGGGGGTGTTACATGTTACATGTTACAAGTTGTGTTACAAGCCGGTCACGCCCGCCGCGGCAGTCTCCCGGAACGCTCTCATCCGACTGTATCGGAAACAACCGCAAAAAATCAAATAAAGTGAAGTCTGACGTGTCCTCGACTCCTCGAACGACCCGAGATTCAAGGACTCAGATTTTGTGACAAACCGTCGTGTCACGACCAGGCGCGTATAAGGAGTTGCCTAATGTCACAAGTCACAAACCCCGCGGCGGCGGCCCCTCCTCTCACTTGTAGAAGCCGTCGTCCTTCTTTTTTGTCGGCTGCGTGGGCTGCTGACTTGCGGCCTTTTCCTGCTGTTCTTGGCGCAGTTTGTCGAGCATCTTCTTGTACCATTCAACGTACTTTTTCGCCGTTTCCCATTCGTAATCTGAACAGCGACTTTTCCAAGTAAGTTCTTCTTTGTAAGGTTCATACTCGGCGAAGATTGCTTCCGAATAGTTTTTTATCGTTTTCATTGAGTGCTCAAAGATGAGTTTTTGAGTGGACTTTTTAGCCCAGACAGTCATTTGAGGGAACTCACGCTTTATGTATTCATCTTGCGAATAATTCAGAGGCTCGGCGACGACCCTGGAGATCTCCTCCTCCCCCATATGTGCGGCAATCGGCACGTTCTCCGAGATAGGTTTCGGTGCGGGGGTTGCAACAGGTG
The DNA here is from genome assembly GCA_021203865.1 of Clostridia bacterium. Taxonomy (GTDB): domain Bacteria; phylum Bacillota; class Clostridia; order Christensenellales; family Borkfalkiaceae; genus Coproplasma. The sequence continues at coordinate 3,367 of JAJQAJ010000066.1, read as the reverse complement.
CCGGAATGATGTACGGATCGGGCTTTACCGTGGGCATCGGTGCCGGTTCCCTTATAGGCTTTGGTACAACCTCCTCCGGCTGCACATGAGTGACGAACGTCGCAGGATTTTTTGCGGGTTCCGGCACGGCTGCCGGTGTTGGTATCTCGACTGTCTCCTGAACAGGCCTCGGATAGGCAGCCGGTGCAGCCTTTGTCTCCTCTTTTGCGATAGCGGCATCTTCCGTGTCCACATAAATTCCCTCGATGACCTCGGCATGGAAATTTCGTGCGACTTCTACTCCGAGGGCAACGGGATCCAGGCCGTAACGGACAATATCTATGTAATCCATTTTGGAAATGAATTGTTCACCCTCGGGCACGGTATTTTGATAGGCCGCCCATGCGTTGCCTATGTAGATCTCTTCAAGGGCCGTTTTGCTATAATCGGCTCCCATGCTGGCTCCTCTCGTGTTTCGTTTCCAGCCGGGCATAAAGTATTTGAAGTCTTTGTAACCCAAATCGCACTTCGGCATCTCCACTCCCTCTGCCTGAACTTTTCTTACGAACTCTTTTTCACTCGTCGAGTCCGCGGCGGCCTTTAAAAGAATTTTTTTCAGACGTTCTTTGTCGGTCTTGATTCCGCGCTTTTCCATGCCCTGCTGCGCGGCTGACTTGCGATCACGCGCGGGAGTCTTGTCCGTGAGAGAAAAGCCATATTTCAGCCCGATGTGCTGCGCCCTGTCGTTCATTCTGTCGCGGGTGCTCTCGAATTTAGCGTAATGCAGATGCCTGCCGGTGACACAGTTCACAGAGTTCACGATAATGTGCGCGTGCATCGTTCTTGTGTCGTTGTGAACGGAGATGACGGACTCGAACTCGGGAAACAACGTGTCGCAAATCTCACGGGCGCAGCCCAAAAGCGCATCTGCGCAAACGAAGTCTTTAGGATTCGGTGAAATTTTGATATGGAAGAACTGAAGCTCGTTCTCCCTGTTCCCCTTCCCCCAGTGTTCTTTTGTCTTTCTGAACTGACGCGCGAAATCCGCAGGACCGGGATCCCTCATGGCGTTCATTCCGTTCAGATAATATGTCCCCACGGCTCTTACGCCATCCAGAACGAAAACCTTGTCCTTCCGCAGAATGTACGCCAGGCCTTTGTATGGGTCTTCTTTGTTCGACTTAATTTTGAATATCATCGGTAAATCCTCCGTTCAGCAATCCAATGATGACGTTGTACGCCCGGTTGTTTCGTCTGATGGCTTCCAGCAGTTCGTCGAGTTCCGGAGACGGATTTGTGTAGACGTGTATCATTGCCTGGTTGAGATTGTTTCCCTCCTTCTCCAACTCCTTCAGAATCTTCCTCAGTACGATTTCTTTTTCTGTTTGCTTTTGCTTCGGCGGCTCCGTCTCAATCTCTTCCGGGGCCGCTGGTTTCTGTTCTCCATCGAACACCACGACTGTTTTTTCGCGCATGCAGTTAAGGAAAAACTGTGTCAAAGTCACCCCGCTTTTTTTGACCATCGCGTTGATTTCATTCGCGTCCTTCGGCGTGACTCTGATGTGATAGCTGACGCTTTTTGACCTGTTCGGTTCCTTCCTTTTCGTGCCCTTTTTCGCGACTTCATCGGCGGGTTTTTCTGTATCATTTTCACCCATGACCACACCCCCTTTTATTCAAAAATTGAATTCGGTCGGACCTCTGTATGACGACGTTTTCGTCCGAGATTTACTTGTGCGATTTCCTATGATTGGTAGTATGTCACACGTAATACCTATGCCAGACATATATCTTCAGAAAGAACGTTCGATTTCAGTGTCCGTCATCATTATACAAGGGGGAGTATTATTTGTCAAGCGCAATTCGCCGGGGTTTCCTAATTTTGCGAGTATTGCCTTGTGGGCGCCCACAAGGCCCGCTACGCTAATACTCGCAAGGGGAGACCCCTTGACCCCCTGAAACAAAACCCGGGCTAATCGTACGGCGCACTGCGAAACACGAGCCTTATTTCTTTGCTGCCGGATTTTCGAAAATCGAAAATCTCCGTTGCCATGCTCACTGTAAAAAATAGAAAAAACAGAGGTGGCGGGGTCGAGCTTTTTTGCGGCCTTTTCAGCTTACAGAGCCCTCTCGAATCGTCTCGTTTCCCGCCATGAATCTTCACCCTTTTCGGCTGTTTTCGTCTCCCGGAATCCGTGGCCGATCGGTCGCATTTTGAGACAGTTCTCCGTGCCGGGGACGCCCTCGGACGCCAACAAATTGTCGCCTGTAATGCAAAATCACGACGACAGGCGACACCCGTAAGATTCGGCTCGGACTCGTCGCCTGTCATACTAACAGACGAACTTTTCGGCAGTGGGAGACCCGAGAACCCGGGCGGGAACCCGTCAAGGACCCTGGCAGGCTCAAGGAAATTTGCGGAAATAACTTTACACTCAAACCGCCTAATAGTAGGATAGTTGATGTGTTCGGTGATTTTTGTGTTCGCCCCAAAAATGGGAAAGGAGATATAACATGAAAACAAAGAAAAGATTGTACACAATGCTTATATGGGTTACGGCGGTGCTCTGCCTGTGTTCCGGGTTCACGTTCGCGGCATGCTTTGCCACCGACGAAAAAAGCTCGTCGGAAAACACTTACGAAACAATTTTACCCGAAGCCGACGAAGAAGAAAATTTGGAGGAAACCACCGAAGAAGAAAATTTGGAGGAAACCACCGAAGACGTCTGGAAATTCGACAACTCGGATGAGTTGCCCGACCCTCCAGACGGTGCCGTTTTGCTTGAAGATGTCAATCTCAAGGGCTTGGTATACGAATATGACGGTATAGTATATCAACTCGCCCCAAATGGTAGTTATAAAAATTATGAATGGTATTACGAAGAAGTGTGCGTTATAGCAATCATTGAGGGCGTGGTCAATGCGAACATACTGCCGGAGTTCAGAGGTCTTCCCGTGACGACAATAGGAGTTGACGAAGATACCAATAGCAAAGCGTTGGAATCCCTCACCATTCCCGATTCCGTGACTTCAATGAGAACTGCGGTATGCCAAGGCTGTAAAAATCTCAAGTCAATCATCATACCGGACAGCGTGACGGGCAATCTTGTCTTGACGTTCCAAGGTTGCGAGAGTTTGGAATACGCGGTCATCGGAAGCGGTGTGGAAGGATTAAGTACGGGTGTGTTTGAGTGTTGTTATTCTCTGAAATATGTGTATTTCACATCCTCCGTGGAATGGATGAGTGCCACTGCTTTTAGGGCGTGCAGTAGCCTTACCGACATATATTTTTACGGAACCCAGGAGGAGTTCGAGAACATTGAGATAGCACACGGAGACTTCGACACTTGGATAGACAACGACTACTATCCCAACGCGACCAAACATT
>JAJQAJ010000096.1:2060-11368 GCA_021203865.1 Clostridia bacterium | reverse complement strand
GCCGGATTTTGTGAGTCAATCACAAAGAAAATTTTTTTAAATTCGTATTTTCTGTGATTTTTGAACAATTTAACATGAATTTATGATCAAAAATCGTGAATTCGATGAAATTAACATTTGTGAATGTGAGAAATTAACAATATTTGCTGCGTTTGGTTTAAGTGTTCCGCCGTGCCGGCGCGTGAGCCGGTCCTTCCCGCGTCTTCGTGAGGGGTTGGGATATTTTACCTTTTACATACCCGGGACATTATCACTTTTACCTTATACGGGGTCTTGCGTCCGTCGCTTTATTTGACTTATAAAGGCTGAATTTGTATAATGGGAAAGAAAGCGAGAAATATGGTTCCTGACCTATTTGGGAATCATTTTTGTTAGATTCGCGAAATCAAGACGAATAAAATCATAGGAGTGGAAATATGCCTGATCAACAGTTTGCAATGACCAAGGAGAACCTTGATTCGCTCAAAAAGCAGCTCGATGAGCTTGTCAAGGTGAAGCGTCCCCAGATAATTGAACGCATCACGGAAGCGAGAGGTCACGGTGACCTTTCGGAAAACGCTGAGTATGACGCCGCAAGGGATGAACAGCGTTCCAACGAAGGCAAAATCGCCGAACTCGAATACAAAATAAAAAACGCGGTCATAATAGAAACCCCTAAGGACAACAAAGAGGTCAACATCAACTCCATTGTCAAAGTGCATGAAATGGATAGCGGTGAGGACGTTGAGTACACCATAACCTCCGTCACGGACCTTAACGTTGAGGAGAACAAATATACCGCCCAGTCACCCCTTGGGATGGCGCTTCTCGGGCACAAGGTCAACGAAACTGTCACCGTCTTCTGTCCCAACGGCTCGTCATATGATCTTAGGATTGATGAGATAAGCATTCTGTCCTCAGTCACCGTCGTTGACAAGAAAACGGGCGGCGAGGTGGAGTACACCATAACCTCCGATGAGAACTATGAGGGGATGAACAGCAAGGTTTCTTCCGATTCGGAGCTAGGGAAAATTCTCAAAGGTCAGCAGGAAGGAGACTTCATCACCGTTCCGGGAGTGAAAAACAAGGGGAAGAAAGGCGGGAACAAAGAGGAGATCCCGGAGGAGGACGAAGTAAAGACGGAGGTTTCCGGGGAGGAAAATCCCGAGGCCATGGGCGAGAACTTTGCGGAGACGGCAGAGGCACCTACGGCGGCGCCCAAGGGAAAAGAGAGAAAGAAGAGAGGAGAAAGACCTGAGGTGTTAATCAGAATAAAGAGCATCGGCTAAGAGGTGAGGCGGTCATGCGAGAAAATGATTGGGACATGCCCGACAAAAATGCCGAAAGTGAAAGAGATGAAGAAGAGCTTTTGGCCGAACAGGAACGAATTCGGCTCCAAAAGCTTGAAAAACTCCAGTCCGAGGGCAAAAACCCCTATGTGAAGACAAGCTTTTGCGTCACCTCCGACTCCAAAGCCGTCAGGGAAAATTTCGACTCGCTTGAAGGCAGCGATGTTTCGGTCGCCGGGCGGATAATGTCGCGGCGCATAATGGGCAAGGCCACGTTCTGTCACATTCAGGACAGGTTTGGTCTTTTGCAGATATACGTAAAAAGGGACGACGTCGGCGACGATGAATACGCGTCATTCAAAAAGGACTACGACATAGGTGACATCGTCGGCGTCACGGGGTTTGTGTTCAAAACGGGCACCGGGGAGGTGTCCGTCCACTGTCGTGAAATAGAGATGCTGACCAAGGCGCTCACTCCGCTTCCCGAAAAGATGCACGGACTCGTCAACACCGACATAAGGTACAGGAGAAGAGAGCTCGACCTAATAGTCAATCCCGGAGTCATGGACACCTTCGTCAGGCGTTCCCAGATACTGAGGGAGATAAGGTCGTATCTCGACGCGCGCGGGTACGTGGAGGTCGACACGCCCACTTTGACGACTTTTGAAATCGGCGCGAACGCCAGGCCCTTCACCACGCACCACAACGCGCTTGACCTCGACATGTACCTCAGAATCGAAACCGAGCTCTATTTAAAGCGCCTCATCGTCGGCGGCATGGAGAAGGTTTACGAGGTCGGCAGGATTTTCCGCAACGAGGGGATGGACGCGTACCACAACCCCGAATTCACCTCCATAGAGATGTACGAGGCCTACACCGACTATTTCGGCATGATGGACCTCATCGAGGATCTTTACAGGACGGTCACGAAAAATGTCTGCGGGGACACGAAGATAACCTACCAGGGCGTCGAAGTCGACATGGGCGCGAAGTGGGAAAGACACTCCATGAAAGAGTATGTCAAAATGACGTGCGGCGCGGATTACGACGAGTGGACCTCGGACGCTGACGCGAGGGAGTGCGCGGAAAAACTCGGCTGCCCCGTGCCGGAGGGAGACGCCGCCACGCGCGGGAACGTGCTTTTGGCGCTTTTCGAGGAGCTTTGCCAGGAAAGCCTCGTGCAGCCCACGGTCATCTATGATTACCCCATAGAGAACTCGCCTCTTGCAAAAAAGAAGGACGGGGAGCCGCTCTTCACTCAGAGGTTTGAATATTTCATCTGCGGCAGGGAGTACGGCAACGCGTTTTCCGAACTCAATGACCCCATTGACCAAAAGGAGAGGTTTGAACGCCAGGTCGCCGAAAAACACGCGCAGGACAAAAACAGCAGGGCGCAGGTTGACGAGGATTTCATTAGCGCTTTAAAGCTCGGACTTCCCCCCACGGGAGGACTGGGTTTTGGCGTGGACAGACTGGTGATGCTTCTCACCGATTCACCCACCGTGAGGGACGTGCTTTTGTTCCCCACGATGAAGCCCAAGAAGTGACGAATTGAAACTGCACATATACGACGCAATCTGCGGCCGCCCTCACGTCAGTTTCCACATGCCGGGACACAAAGGGGCGGACGATTTTTCCGGACTTTTTCCGGGAGCGGACCGGGACGTGACGGAGCTTCCCTATTCGGGAAACCTCATGAACTCCGAGGGTGTCATAGGCCTCGCCCAAAATGACATCGCGAGGATTCTTGGCGCCGCGGTCTCATTCATAACGACGGACGGTTCGACGAGCGGCATATTCGCGATGCTTTACGTCGCGAAAAAAAGAGGCGGAAGGGTGGCCGTGCCGAGACACTGTCACATGAGCGTGTACAACGCCTGCGCCGCGCTCGGAATTGATCCTCTCATAATTGACTCCGAAATTTCGGAGGGGGTACCTTATCCTCCGTCGCCCCGTGACGTGGAGCGCACGTTTGAGGAGTGCGGGGAGAAAATTTCCGCGTGTCTTATAGTCTCTCCGGATTATTACGGGAACGTGGCGGACCTTGCCGCCATAAAAAAGATTTGCGCCGGACGCGGAGCGCTTCTTCTCGTCGACGAGGCGCACGGGACGCATCTTTTCAGAGAGGACATTTACGCCGGAAGGCATGCCGACATCTGGGTTGACGGGGCGCACAAGAGCACACCGGCGCTCACGCAGGGTGCCGTCGTGTCGGTCGCCGAAAAAGGCCTCGCGGCGGAAACGGAGGCCGCGCTCAGAATTTTCAGAACGTCCTCGCCGAGTTATCCCATAATGGCGTCTGTCGAGCACGGAATAAAATACCTTGATGCCTTTCCGGAAAAAACTGATGAGGCGAAGAGGCTTTCATTATATTTAAAAGACAATCTTGGCGTGAAAACGCGGGACTGCTGCGACTGGACGAAAGTCGCCGCGGATTTTGAGGGCACGGGTCTTGACGCGAAGCTCGTCGAAAAGGCCCTTGTGTCGAACGGTATATACCCGGAGCTGTGTGACGGCAGACGCATTTTATTTTATCTGTCCGCCGAAACGACGGAAAGCGACATCCGCAGGTTAATTTTAACCATGAAGAAAGTGATGTTCGGCGGGGGATGTCTCGGGGAATGCGAAAAAAGAACATACCCCGCGCCCCGAAGGGCGTGCGGATTTTTGGAAGCCGTAAACGCACCTTCTGAAATCGTACCCCTCGAAGAGGCGGAGGGCCGCGTGTCGGCCGTGGTGGCGGGGGTTTCCCCGCCCTGCGTTCCCGTGGTTTTGCCGGGGGAGACAGTGACGGACGGCGCGGTGCGCGTCCTTTGCGGAAAAGACGCGTTCGGTCTGGAAAACGGATGCGTGAGGGTGATGACAAATCAGGAGAGTGGAAAATGGCGCGCGGTAAATTTGTAACCATCGAGGGCTGTGAGGGCGCCGGAAAGAGCACGCAGCTGAATCTCCTTTGCAAATGGCTTGAGGATACGGGGGTGGACTTCGTGCTGACGCGCGAGCCCGGTGGCTGCAGAACGTCGGAGGCCATAAGGGGTATAATACTTTCCACCGAATTCACCGGGATGGACGCGGGCTGTGAAGCGCTTTTGTACGCAGCGTCGAGACTTCAGAACCTTAGGGACACGGTGGCGCCCGCGCTTGAGGCTGGAAAACTCGTTCTTTCGGACAGATATGTCGATTCGTCGTTCGCGTATCAGGGACACGCGAGAGGGCTGGGATTCGGGTTCATAGAGGAAATAAACAGGAAGGCGCTGGAGGACTTCACCCCGGATCTTACCCTTTTTCTCGACATCAACCCCCGCGACGCCTTCAAAAGGAAACACGGCGCCGACAGGGATGACAGGATGGAATGTGAAGGGCTGCCCTTCCATGAGAAGGTCTATGAGGGGTACAAAAAGGCCCAGAGTCTGTATCCACGGATTGTGTCGGTGAACTGCGACGGCACGAAGGAAGAGACCGCCGAAAACATAAAAAAGATTCTTTCGGAAAGACACATCGTGTGATTTTCAGAGGTGGAAAGCTTGGAAAAACTCTTGTCGTCAACGGCCGCGTACAGAATTTTGTCTAGTGACAAAAAGAGCGGGAGGCTGTCACACGCCTACATGCTCCATTTCCCTGATGCCCAGAATCTCAGGGCGGCTCTCCGGATGTTGGCCGCGGAGATGTACGGCGGGGACGGACACGTCAAAAGGCAGATAAAAGAGGAGACATGGCCGGACGTCAGAATGTATCCCGCGCCGGGAAAGAAACTTTCGGTGGATGACGCGTCGGAGATAGTCGACGACAGCGCGATACGCCCCTCATGCGGCGACACCAAGATTTACGTCATATCCGACTTTGACCTCGCTACGGCGCTTTTCCAAAACAAACTATTGAAATCTCTGGAAGAGCCCCCGGAAGGCATAATGTTTCTTTTGGGCGCGACGTCGACGGCGTCCGTCCTCACGACGGTGAGGTCGCGCGTCAAGACGCTTGAAATACCGCCGTTTTCGGTGGAAGAGATATATGAGGCCTTGGAAAGGGAAAACCATGACGACAAAAACATGGACGCCGCGAAAGCGTCCGGCGGGATTTTGTCAGCCGCCCAGAACATGGTCAAGGGCGACAGATACAATGAGCTTGTGTCGGCGGCGAGGGAGATTTTTACGGCCACAAAGCGGAACGCCGGAGAGATAGCCGCCAAATACAAGGATTTTAAGTTCAAAAGGGAGCTCATGGGCGAAATCGAACTTTTAGCCCACTCGGCGATGACAAAATCGGATGACCCCATCGTTGTGGGCCCGCTTCTGAATCTTTGTGAGAGAATAGACAGAATAATCGCGGACATAAGGTTCAACGTGTACTTCTCACAGGTTATTTTTAACCTCATCATGGTGAAAGAGGGTGACAAAGAGAAGTGGGAGGGCTTCCGCGACACGGAAATGAAATACGACAGGAATTGAAAATGGTTGAATACGTCGGTATCAAATTTAATGACGGCGGGAAGATGTATTACTTCTCCCCGGGTGAAGGTGAGGAGTACGTTTCGGGCGACAAGGTGATTGTCGAAACGGCCAGGGGCGTCGAATGCGCCACTGTGTGCGTGCCCCGGGGCGAAGTGGATGAGAGCACGCTCCCCTCTCCGCTTAGGCCCGTCATGAGAAAGGCCACGGATGAAGACCTGGCGGCCGTGGAGAGAAACGAAAAACGCCGTCCGGAGCTTTCGAGACTCTTTTTGGAGAAAGTGGAAAAACACGGGCTCCCCATGAAGCTCGTGACCTTGGAAATAGCTTTCGACGGCACGAAGGTGACATATTTTTTTTCAGCGGAAAAGAGAGTGGATTTCAGGGATTTCGTCAAGGATCTGTCGTCCGGGCTTCACCTCAGGGTTGAACTTCGTCAGATAGGCATCCGCGATGAAATAAAACTTCTCGGCGGCACGGGCCCGTGCGGCATGGTTTGCTGCTGCTGCGGGTGCATGCAGGATTTCAAAAAAGTTTCTGTTAAAATGGCCAAAAACCAGGGGCTTTCCCTGAACCCCACGAAGACATCCGGCTATTGCGGCCGGCTCATGTGCTGCCTCGCATATGAGGATTACTATTATTCGAGTGTCTGTAAAATGATGCCCAAAACCGGAAGTGAGGTCACCACGCCGGATGGTAAAGGCACGGTTGTAAACGTCGACATGCTCAGAATGCGCGTCAAAGTCAGAATATCCGGTGGGGATTTCTTCAAATACGGGGACTACTCTCTTGACGAGATATCCTTCCCCCGCAAGCAGGCGGCGCAAACGGCGGCGGAAGAGGGGGCAGAGGACGAGCCGGAAGACGAAGCGGACGTTTTCATGCCGGACGCCGACTGACATGCCGGTTTCTTTGGAGATTTGGCACAACATTATTGAAGCGCGAGTAAAATCGCGGGCGGGGATGGCAAAAATAATGTTACAAATTCACAAAAAAAATATTAATCGCGGTTAAGTTTTGTGAATTTATCAAATTTTTTGTTAATTTCACGCTAAAAATAACAAATCTGCGCTTTACACTCAAAAATCGGTGTGATATAATGCAACCATCAAACGAGAAATCTTTATGGAGGTAATCGTTATGGCACACGTAATTAGTGATGAATGTGTAAGCTGTGGTTCATGTGCGGATACCTGCCCCGTTTCAGCTATATCTGAAGGTGACGGCAAGTACGTCGTGGATCCCGACACTTGCATTGATTGCGGCGCTTGCGAGGACGGATGCCCTACCGGTGCAATACACGCTGAATAATTTTTTGGAACAACGGACAAGGTAAGGCGCGAGCTTTACCTTGTTTTCTTTTGCGGGCAAATTCATGGAAGACATCGAACTTGGCGACGGAGAGGCTCTGGAGGAGCTTTTCGGCGGCAAAAAAATAATACAAAACAGGAATCTTTACAGGTTCACGTCGGATAGCGTGATGCTCTCGAAGTTCGTCAGGGGCGGACCCAGGGACGTCGTCGCCGACTTCTGTTCGGGATGCGGCATTGTGGGGTTTCACTTTCTGTGCCTCAATCCGTCCATAAAGAGCCTTACCCTTTTTGAGATGCAGAATGCTCTTTCCTCCATGGCGGAGCGCACGAAAAAGCTCGACGGCTTTGACAAGGCGACCGTCGTGACAACGCGGCTCCAGGACATAGGCCCTGAATACAACGAGACATTCTCAATAATACTCTGCAATCCGCCGTATGAGACCGAAGGGTTTGAAAACGTCCCTCCTTCGCTCGCGGCGTGCAGGTTTGAAACGACGATAACCCTGAAAGAAATCTCGGATGTAGCTTTCTCGAAGCTTAGGTGCGGAGGAAAGCTCGTCATAATGAACAGGGCGAGAAGACTCGCCGAGCTCATGTACACGCTCAAAGGCTCGGGGCTGGAGCCCAAAAGGCTGCAGTTCATCTCCGGCGGGGGGAAAGACGAAAGGCCGTACCTCGTCATGTGTGAGGCGGTGAAGGGCGGCGGCGCCGGGATTGAAATTCTTCCGACGAAGAAAAACGACGGCACGTCAAGGGGGTGACCATGGTATATTTTGTCGCGACGCCCATAGGAAATCTTCGTGACATGACGATGAGGGCGGTGGACGTTCTCAAAGCCGCCGACGTCATATACTGCGAGGATACAAGGCACTCAATGACTCTTTTGGGTGCATACGGCATCAAAAAACCGCTCAAACCGTATCACAAATTCAACGAGAAAAAGGAATGCGCTGAGATTTTGAAGAAGGCCGCGGAGGGGAAGGAGATAGCGGTAGTCTCTGACGCGGGAATGCCGCTCATATCGGACCCCGGGTCGGTGCTTGTCAGGGCGCTCAGGGAGGAAGATTTGCCGTACACGGTCATCCCCGGTCCCTGTGCCTTCGTCACCGCGCTGGTTCTCGCGGGATTTCCCACGGAAAAGTGCGCATTTGTCGGATTTTTGCCGGAGAAGGCGGGAGAGAGAAAGGCATTTTTGGAAAAATACAAAAGTCTTGACCTCACGCTCTGCGTCTATTCCGCGCCGCAGGACATCGACAGAGACATCTCCTCCCTTTATGAAGTTTTCGGGGAGAGGTCCGCGTGCGCGGTGAGGGAGATGACGAAGATTCACGAGGAGGCGGTTCCCTTCATGCTTTCCGAAGGGCTCCCCGGTGAAAAGAGGGGCGAATACACGCTCGTCATTGAAGGCGCGCGGGGTGAAAACCCGCTCAACCTCCTTTCGGTGAGAGAACATGTCGAATGGTACATGGAAGGCGGCATGGACAAAAAGTCCGCCGTGAAAGAGACGGCGAAGGACAGAGGTGTTCCCAAAAACGAGGTCTACAAAGAAGTCATGGATATCATGGGCTGAGCCCGGAGGACAGGTAAATGGCAAAAAACGAGAGAAAGGCAAAAAGAAAGGCCGAGGAAGACGCGGCCATGACCATATACGACTACGAAGAAAAGTACGTCAAAAAGGAAAACAGCAAGTCCGTGAAGTTTTTTCTGCGCCTCATAATCGTGCTTTTGGCGATAGCCGTGTTCGCCTGTTTTTTTACGGTGTGGTACAGGATATATGAGCTTGTGGACAAAAACATGTACTGGGGGATAGGCGTGGGAGCGCTTCTGATAATTCTCTACATCGTTCTTTTCATCGTGCCGGTCGCCAAAATCATGCGCTCGGAGTATTTTCAGGTGAACGTCAATTCGGAAGGCGCCGCCGAGGCAAAAAGGCACAACAAAAAGGTGAGGGAGGACATCGCGAGAAAGATAGTCGATTTCAACGCGAACGTCGACAACGCGGGCTGGTATGACGGCGAGACCGTCGAAAGGCTCGATGCCGCCCTTTCCGGCGGGGACAAGGAGGGAATAAAGCAGTGTCTCACCGACCTCTACAACGGCAGTGTCAAAAAGAGCGCCAAGAGCATCATCACCAAAAGCTCGGTGAAGGCGGGGCTTCTTTCCGCCATATCACAGAGCAAAACCATGGACACGGCCCTCATCACGGCCGTCAATCTGCAGATGATAAAGGACATCATATTCCTTTACGGTTTCCGTCCCACCGACGCGAGACTCGTGAGAAT
>JAJQAJ010000096.1:0-1960 GCA_021203865.1 Clostridia bacterium | reverse complement strand
AGGCGCGGCATCCGGACGAGAAAAAATCCGGGTCCCGCCCGCACGGCGTCGTCCCGGATTCATGGTCTACCTGTGCGGATTCGAACCGCAGATCTTCAGAGTCGGAGTCTGATATGTTATCCAGCTACACCACAGGTAGATGTTCTAAAGTATTATAATACCTGCCGCGGCAATTGGCAAGTTGTTGCGGGGCGGCAGCGCGAGGAGGCGGCCATGGAAAAGAAATTTGTAGAATTCGCCGCGCGTGACGACGAAAAAGACACAAGAAATCTGACTGAGAGAAGAGAAGAGCTTTACAAACACGGCGACGAGGTGCGCTCGCCATTTGTCAGGGACAGTCACAGAATCCTGCACTCCAACGCGTATAGACGTTTGAAACACAAGACGCAGGTTTTTTTCAACATAGACAACGACCATGTGTGCACCCGCATGGAGCATGTGGCTCACGTACAGTCCGTGGGTGACACCATAGCGTCATGTCTGGGGCTCAACACCGACCTTACGAAGGCAATTGCCATGGGACACGACCTAGGACACGCGCCGTTCGGCCACGCGGGGGAGTATGTTCTGTCCGAATTGTCGGAGAAAAATCTCGGAGTCCCATTCTGGCACGAGAGGAACGGACTCAGATTTGCCGATCACGTAGAGCTTTTGGAGGACAACGAAGGTACCATGCGCGGGCTTGATCTCACCTACGCCGTGCGCGACGGCATAATCTCTCACTGTGGGGAAAAAGACGAAAGTGCGTTTTCGCCGCGGACGGAGCAAATCGACCTTGAAAAGGAGTTCCTTTCTCCGAGTGAGTTTGAGCCGTACACCTGGGAGGGTTGCGTTGTCAAGATGTCGGACAGGATAGCGTACGTCGGACGCGACATAGAAGACGCGCTCTCGCTCGGTTTTCTGGACGAAGAGGATAAAAGAGAGCTGTCGAAAAAACTCGGCGAGACGCTCAGCACGACGTCGATAATACGCGTTCTAACGGAGGACATATGTGTGACGAGCTCGCCGGAGCGGGGGATATCGCTCAGCGCCGAGGGTGCGGAGATGCTCGACGCGATAAAGGAGTTCAACTACGTCCGCATTTACGCGAGTCCGCGGATGAAGATTGTCGAGAGATACTGCCATCTCGTTTTATGTGAGCTTTTTGATGTGTTCGCGGAGGCATATGACAGGGTGAACACGTTCGACAGGATTTTGAAATCGCCCCACGCGCACATAATGAGACCCTTCGCCGAATATCTTTCGAGATACTGCCGCCCGGACATTGTGCCGGAGGAGCTCTCGCACGGGAAGCCCTGCCGCAACGAAAAAATATACGGAGACCTCGGAAACAGGGGGACATATGTTCAGGCCGTGATAGACTATCTTTCGGGAATGACGGATAGATTTGCGGTGGACGCGTATGATTCCCTTCTCAGATTCTGAGCGTGAAACGCGCGTTTTCCGCGGGTTTTTCACCAAAATATCTAAAAAAAACACCTTGACAAGCATAAAGTCCGGTTATATAATTGTTTTACATCAATTGTCGAAAAAGTTGAGTTAAAATACTTCACCGGAATTGAAATATTCGTGTAGGGGATTAGATATGATTACTGCATTATTGTCGGGCTTCAGTGACTTCATGGATTCACTCGGCGACTTCTTCACGGATGAGTGGGCCGGTCTCACATACTGGATGTGGATCAGCATTGCCGTCCTTGTCGTGCTAGCCGTCATCCTCATTTCCGTCTACGCCTCCAAGGGCAGGAAGAAGCGTCTTGAGGCGGAGGCCCTTGAAGAGGAGAACGCTGCCGAAGAGACAAACGGGGAACCCGCCTACGAAGAGCCGACGGAGCAATATGTTTTCGAGACTGCCGAGACGGTTCGGCCCGCATACGAGGAACCCCCCTATGAGGAGCCTTCCTATGAGGAGACCATGACGCAGGATGTGTCTCACTGGTACACGGAAGACGAAATCGAG
>JAJQAJ010000024.1 GCA_021203865.1 Clostridia bacterium | reverse complement strand
CGCTGAACATATTGAGAGCGGAGCCCGTCGCGTACTTTTTTATGGGTAAAATCCCAGTCATGTACGCAAGCGCCACATATGATTTGCCTTTTAAAAGTACCTCTAATCTGTCCATGAATTCTTTCTGACCCGCGATGTCATCTTTTCTGTTACGGAAGACGGCATCCCATTCGTCTATGACAAAAACAAAAGGAATCCCCGACATCTTATATACTTTGTCAAGATAAATGGAAAGTTCTTGTACGTCGGAAACCGGAATGCTGGAATATTCATCATGAATCTCTGAAATTAGATTCGAGTAAAATCTATCCATTATATATTTAACGGCTTCCCGGGGATACATCTTGATCAAACCGGAAACATCAATATGAATGACGTTATATTTGTTGAGGTGTTTTTTATACGTGGTGTTTTTTGAAATCAAAGACCCTTTAAACAGCTTGCGGGATTTGCACCCGCGGCTGTAATAAGCCGTGAGCATATCGGCCGCAAAAGACTTCCCAAAACGCCTCGGGCGAGACACGCAGATATATCTGTCCGCCTTAAGCAAAATACTGTTGACATAACCTATGAGTCCCGTTTTATCGACATATATTTTAGAATTCACATCATACCGGAAAATTTCATTCCCGGGATTAAAATACGTACCCATCTTCAATTTCCTAATTAAATGATACACTCAGTCTCTCTTAATAAAATTATATCATCACATGAAACCCAAAATCAAGTCAGTAAACAAAAAATCAAACTGCTGCAAGCGTGCGAGAAAAACACTGTCGCCAAATCCAAACAAAGAAAACGCTCTCATATTGATCCTGGAAATTCTAATCATGGATGAATTGAGATACTCACCAACATTGAGACGCCGAACACCATTCTCCTAAGTATCCATGTCTCAATACAAAACATGTTTAGCGGTAATTTTTCAAAGCTGTATTCTATTTTTGCGTATACAGAGGCAACGCCGCATGACACATCTGTCAAGAAGCCTCTTCTCCAAGGCGATTTTAAAACAGAGCATATCCGTGTCGGTGAGAATAATCTTCATAGCGCACGTCGCGCACAATTCAGAAAAGAGAGCGGCCCCTGAGAAATAATCCACAATGTCATATTACACACTTTCTCATGACATGGTGATGAATGAAAATTAACAACTAAGACGAATTTCATAACTCGATGAGGGTTAAAATCTATTAGCGAAGGGGTCAATTACTTATTGACGTTTACACTTAGTTCCACCATAAGATCTTCAAGAAAAGAGCCGAAAATGATATGCGTTATGAAATCCGGACTGTCCTCCGCATTTTTCCCCATCCGGCGAAATTTTTTACAAAAAAAGGCAGGCCCGAAATTTAGGCCCGCATACAATGGTGCGGATAACAGGATTCGAACCTGCACGGGCGCAATACCCACTGGATCCTAAATCCAGAGCGTCTGCCAATTCCGCCATACCCGCATGTCAAGTTTTTGCCCTGCGCTCCCGCAGGGCATTATCAATTATAAAAGCAGCTTTTTCAAAAGTCAACAAAGGCCGACTACTTCGGGTCCCTCAGTTTTTTCATCATGAGAAAAAGTCCCCGGAAGAGATGTCCGTTCGCCATTTCCAGCATGCCCTGAATGACGTAGTTTTTGAAACCGGAATTCACGACCATGCAGCTCACGTTGCTGTCGGCGCCGGACGCGACCATCATTTTGAATTCGGGCACGCCAAAATCTGGCTTTTTGCCCTCACAGCACTGTTTCGTGAACATCCCTATCATGACTCTGTACATTATCTTCATCATGAGAGATGTTCTCTTCATCTCGATGACGGTGTTGTTCATGGTGTACCTCCCCCTCTTTAACGGTTCGGTAACAACCTTTCTTCCGAGCATCCTTTCCCACTCCTCTTTCGTGGGAACACCGCTTAGAGTTTCGTACCAACTTCCCGCCTGCCATTCGGGGGTTTTTATCTCCACTCCGTCCACATCGATGTCTTTTTCGAGACAGCCCGCGTCTTGCCCGGAGCAAACTTTTATGGTGTATGTGCCTTTGGGCACCTTCCAGCCGCCGTCATGCCATATCGCGAAACTTCTTTCAGAGAGAACGAATTTGACCGTTTTTGTCTCGCCGGGATTAAGCCACACTTTCATGAAACCCTGGAGCGTCCAATCCGGACGGCACACGGGGCAGCCTTTTTGAGACACATAGAGCTGAACAACCTCCGCGCCACTCATTTTCCCGGTGTTTGTGACACTCACGGTGACTTCATCGCCGCATATCACCATGTCACCAAGTTCAAAATCAGTATAGCTCAGCCCGTATCCGAAAGAGTACTTAACCGGCACCATCGCCGTGTCAAAATAACGGTATCCCACGAAGACGCCTTCTTTGTAGTGGGCGTCTTTTTCGCCGTACCATGACGAGGTCACATGGTCGCCGTATTTCAAAGGCCAGGTTTCCGCGAGTTTTCCGCATGGATTGACTTTCCCGAAAAGAAGGTTCTTTATCGCCTCGCCGCCGGCCTCGCCGGGAAGCCCCGCGTAGAGTATGGCTTTCACCTTGTCATCCCAGGAAATTTCCACGGCTGAGCCCGACACCAAAACCACGATGACGTTCGCGCATGCCGCCGTCACCGCGTCAATGAGTCTCAGGTGTCCTGCGGGCATTTTCATATCCCCCCGGTCAAACCCTTCGGCTTCATAATTGTACGGAAGCCCGCAGACGAGAATGACCTTCTTCGCGCCTGAAGCGAGACTCGCCGCTTCCCTTATGAGCTCTTCCGTCGTGTCACCCTTTCTATCATATCCAGGAGCGAACGGCGCGTCCGGTATGACGTCGCAAAGAGAAACAAGCTTCACAGGATTTATGTGGCTTGATCCCGTCCCTTGGTATCTCGGGTTTTTGGCCATATCGCCTATGATGACAAGTCCGTCTTCATCGCTAAGCGGCAGGATGCCGTCGTTTTTCAGAAGGACGCAGCTTTCCTCCGCGGCCCTTTTCGCGATTTCGTGATGCCCCTCAAAGTCGCATTCATACGGCGTGTCCGTGGTGGCGCCTCTGACAAATTCAAAAACCCTTTCGGCGCACCTCGTCACGGCCTCTTCGTCGAGTCGCCCCTCTTTCACGGCCGCGGCCGTTTCAGGCTCCATAAACGCGTTTCCGCCGGGCATGGAAAGGTCACACCCCGCTCGGAATCCGTCCGGTCTGTCATATATGGCGCCCCAGTCAGTCACCACGATACCGTCAAAGCCCCATTCATTCCTCAGTATTTCGTCCAAAAGATGCTCGCTGCAGCTGCAGTGGACGCCATTCACCATGTTGTACGAGCTCATGACGGCCCCCGGACGGCCTTCCTTCACGGCGATTTCAAAACCCGCGAGATATATCTCCCTCAGCGTTCTTTCGTCCATGACGCTGTCCGAATTGAATCTCTTGTACTCCTGGCTGTTCGCGGCAAAATGTTTGACGCACGCTTTGACACCCTTTGACTGCATGCCCTTGACATAGCCTGCGGCGAGTTTTCCGGAAAGATACGGGTCCTCAGAAAAATACTCGAAATTCCTGCCGCAAAGCGGATTTCTTTTTATGTTGACCCCCGGGCCCAGAACCATTGAAACGCCGGCACGTCTCGCCTCTTCACCTATGGCTCCTCCCACCATGGCGAGAAGCTCCGGGTCCCAGCCGCACGCCGAGAGGGACGAGGTCGGAAAACACGTAGCCGGCACGGATCTGTTTATTCCGAGCATGTCTCCGGTGCTTTCCTGTTTGCGAAGTCCGTTGGGACCGTCCGACACAAAAATTGACGGAAGGCCATATTTTTCGTAATTCTTCGTTTCCCAGCAATTCTTTCCGCTGCAAAGCCTTATCTTCTCCCCAAGAGTCATTGAGGCCACCGCATCCTTCGGCGAGAGATTTAAAAATTGCGTCCTCTCTTTCTCAGACAAAGCCCTTTCGGGGTTTTTATTTTTACTCATATGACATATTCTCCCGAGTGCCGGCAAAGCCGACACATAAAATATACCTTTTTGAAGGGAGGTTGTCAAATCACACGTTTTACCATCGATTATGGCCGCGAAGACATGCCGGCGACGGAAAAAATACGCACATATATGCGCCGAAAAGCCGGCGTGAAAGTAAGTTGAGATTTTTCGCGGGGGAAGTAAGGCGACATTTTTCGTCGGCATAAACTACGATTCAGGGAAAAGATAGGCGACTTTGACGGCACATACGCCGTGAAATTTGAGACAGTGAAAATTTGAGCCGGGAAACGGAAAATTCCTCGCGGCCATCTACGGCCTTGCCTTTCTTTTGTCTACCAAAAGCACGTTATACGCAAAAAAAAGGAGCCGGAAAGACTCAACGATAACAATCGCCTAAAAACGTGTGGGCCGGTCTGAATATTTATTTCCACGACTCGACATAAGGCCCGAAAAAAGCTAAAGCCAATCAGCCTCGCAGGACATGTTTCATTATCGACTTGGGACTAATTTTTCAAGGACCCACATGCTCTTTTAAATCATAAGTCCGCATTCGTATTTCACGCCTTTGACCGTGTAAAGCGCTCGAATTTAACCTGCGAACAAATTCATTTGACGCGCGTCGGCATAAATTTTTATAATAAAGAAAAACATACGGAGGTTTCTATTATGAAAACAGCACGATGTATCACCGATTTGATAGGATACACGCCACTTCTCAGCGCGTCACGTTACAGCAGCGCCGCGGGGATAGAAAGCGCCTTCCTTTACGCGAAACTCGAAGGGCTCAATCCCGCGGGCTCCGTTAAAGACAGAGTGGCTCTCAAAATGATTGAAGACGCGGAAGAAAAAGGCGTCCTCAAAAAGGGAGCGACCATTATCGAACCCACGTCGGGAAACACAGGGATTGGCCTCGCCGCCGTAGCGGCGGCAAAGGGATACAAGGTCATCCTCACCCTTCCCGAAACCATGAGCGTGGAAAGACGCAATCTTTTGAAGGCCTACGGCGCGGAGCTTGTCCTCACCGAAGGGGCAAAAGGAATGAAGGGTGCGATAGAAAAAGCGGACGAGCTCAAAGAAAAAACGGCGGGCGCCGTCATTTTGGGCCAATTTGAGAACCCATCCAACCCCATGGCCCATTACCTCACGACCGGTCCGGAAATTTGGGAACAGCTCGACGGCAAAGTTGACATTCTCGTTTCCGGCGTCGGCACGGGCGGCACAATCTCCGGCGCGGGGAAATATCTCAAAGAAAAAAACCCCGCCGTCAAAGTCGTCGCGGTTGAACCCGCGGCGTCCCCCGTTCTCTCGGAAGGGAAAAGTGGCCCCCATAAAATCCAGGGCATAGGCGCGGGATTCGTTCCCGCCACTTTGGACACGTCCGTCTATGACGAGATTCTTGCGGTCTCCAACGAGGACGCAATGCACGAGGGCAAGCTTTTCGGAAGAAGCGAGGGTTTCCTTGTGGGGATATCCTCCGGCGCCGCGCTCTCTGCGGCGAAGACCCTTTGCGCACGAAAAGAAAATGCCGGCAAAAACGTGGTGGTGATTTTACCCGATCTCGGAGATAGGTATCTTTCCACCGAACTTTTTTCGTGATTAGACACAAACTTTATGAAAAGCGGCGCAACACGCGCCGCCTTTTTTATCTCAGATATTTAGCTCTGTATTCCCTGTTTATTTCAGCGATTTCCTTTCTGCCCTCAATGTAGTCCCTGTACATTTCAAATGGGTCGCCGCCTCCGAGGGCACAGCCCGAGCAGTTCTCGCATCCGCCCCCGCCGCAGTCAAGACTTTCCGCAATTATTTTTTCTCTCTCCTCCCTCGTCGTTTCTGATATCAGAATGCCTCGCATAAAAACCTCCTTTTAAGCAATATGAGGGCGGTTCCCCGCCCCCACGCTCTTTTTTTCCTTCGGGTTTACTTTTTTCCGTTCACGAGATTGACGGCGGTTCTCGTCATCTTCTCAATCTCTTCCGGAGTCCCCTTCATCATCCAGCTTCCGCCGCACGCGATTATCTTGTCGTATGCGAGATAGTCGAGAATGTTTTTGTCGGATATGCCGCCGGTGGGCATTATCTGGAGGAACGGGAAGACGGAGCAGAGCGCCTTTATGGTCTCAAGTCCGCCAAAGTTGGACGCGGGGAAGAATTTCAGCGTCGTGTAGCCTTTCGCGACGGCCGCCATGATCTCCGTGGGGGTTATGATGCCGGGAAGATAGAGCATGTCATGCTCCTCGCAGCAGTCAGCGACTTCTTCCGAAAATCCCGGGGACACGATGAACTTCGCGCCTACGGCGATTGCCTTTTCGCACTGCTCCCTGTTTATGACCGTGCCGGCGCCCACGAGCATGTCGGGGAACTCCTTAACGGTGAGAGCGATGGCGTCAGCAGCGCAGGCGGTCCTGAACGTGATCTCCGCGCAGGGGAGTCCGCCGTCAACCAATGCCTTCATCTTGGGAAGAGTCTCCTCGATGGTGTTGAGAACGACAACGGGCACAACCTTCATTTGTTTGATTTTTTCAATCATTTCTTCGTGAGCCATTTCACGCCTCCGATGGTTTTTAACTGTGGAACCATTATAGCACGGGTTTTCCGGCATTGCAATAGCAATCTGTGAATTTTGAGCGGACGAAATTCCCGTCTCGCCGCCCGCTAATATTTTTGAGATCTCGCATAGTTTCTTTTTGTAACCCTCGATTTGTCTGAGATCCGCCCTGTGCGCCTTTTCAAGTGACGACACCCTTTCGGTAAGACCCGCTATCCTTTTCTCGTCCGCGGAAATTCTTCCGAGAGCGTCCTCGTAAAGGCCTTTGTAGTCCGTGTCGCCGCCTTCCTCTTCCTTTTTTGTTCTGGGCCTTCCGGGCCTTCCGCAGGGCACTATTCCCCCGGTGTCGGGATCGAGCTTCCCCAAAAGCGTCCGTCTGTACCTCGACTGCTTCTTTTCCTTGTCGTAATAGTATTCGGTGTCGTAGACATAGGTTATGCCCACTCTTTTGTCGTATTGCTTTATCTGTCCCACAATCTTTTTCCTCCCCCGCACGGCCCGGCACGAAAAATTTCCCGGGCTTTAAATGTGAGCGCAAACGCCGGTCGCGGGTAAAATAAAAGCCCCGGCTGTCATCAGACGGGGCATGTTTTAACTTTTTAATTTAGGTTGGGATCTCCCGCCCCGACAAAAGCGTACGTATCCCTATCTTCGGGGAATATCGGTCCGTTTATGACGGGAAGATTCAAAGGCGCCATTCCCGCGCTCGCCGTGAGATTGGTGACAGCCGCGCGAAGATACGGATATATGAGCGACGTGCCCTGTATGATGAACTGCCTTTCCTCTTCCTGACTCACGTATTCCGCCTCGAAAATTCCCACCATGGAGACATTGATGTCAAAAGGCTTGGGATCGCTCTCCGTGCTCTCTATTTTGACGGAGAGGCATATCAGGGTGACCTTGTTGTCGTTATTGACCTTGCGGACCTGGCGTCCGAACTGGGGATGAAGCTCGAGTTTCGCGCCCTGCTCAACTTTTACTCTGTTGAGTTTGAAACTTAGCTCCTCCGCGTTCACTGCTCTTAAACTGAATTTCATGGGAAGCCTCCTATTTTTTCATGGAAGCAACCTGCTCCGCCACTTCAGCGTTGAGGTCATTGGACTTTTTCTCAAGGCCTTCTCCCGTCTCCCAGCGCGTGAACCTCACGACGTTGAATTTCTTCCCTATGACTTTTTCGACGGTCTGGGAGTCGTCTTTGACGAACGCCTGATTGAGAAGGCAGTTTTCCGAATAGAACTTGCCCATCTTCCCGGCGACTATCTTCTCGATGACGTCCTGAGGCTTGCCGGCGTATTTCTCGTCGTTCTGCATCTGGACCATCATTATCTCTTTCTCTTTTTCGAGAACTTCCTCGGTGACCTCGTCGGCTCTCACGTATGAGGGTTTGGACGCGGCTATCTGGAGCGCCACGTCATGAAGTGTCTCCTCTCCTTCGTTGAAGGGGTCGGCTTCCACCATCACCCCAACTTTGCCGAGCATGTGGATGTATGTCTCCACCTTTCCCCGCGTTTCGTAAATTACGAATCTTCTCACAGAAACTTTCTCGCCTATGACGGCTGTCTGGTTCGTGAGATATGATTTGACGGTGTCCCCATCTACCACGCACTCCATGAGAGCGTCAACGTCGGCGGGCTTCGCGCTCGCGATGGTCTTGGCAATTGTGTTCACGGCCGCGAGAAATTTATCGGTCCTCGCGACGAAGTCGGTCTCGCAGTTGACCTCGACGAGAACGCCCACGTTTCCTTCGATGGTCGCGCCTATGGCGCCCTCGGCGGCTATTCTCGATTCCTTTTTGACGGCCTTGACTATCCCGCGCTCCCTCAAAAGCTCGGATGCCTTGTCCATGTCACCCTCTGCGTCAATGAGGGCTTTTTTGCAGTCCATTATCCCCGCTCCGCTCTTCTGACGAAGCTCCATCACCAACTTTGCCGAAATCTCCTCTGCCATGATATTACTCCTCTTCCTTTTTCTCTTCTTCGGCGCTAGCTTCCTCCCCGGCGGTCTCAGCTTCCACGGCTGGTTCTTTTTCACCGCCTTCGGGTTCCTTAGCCTCATCTATTGCCTCGTCGCGGTTTTCCTCCGCCACAGCCTCATCGGGCACGCTGTATGCCTCGCCCTGGTTCGCCTCTATGACCGCGCTCGCGATGACGGACGAAATAAGCTTTATGGCGCGGATGGCATCGTCGTTGCCGGGGATGACATAGTCTATGAGATCGGGGTCACAGTTCGTGTCGGTTATCGCCACAATGGGAATACCGAGCTTTCTCGCCTCCGCCACAGCGATGTCCTCGCCGTGAGGGTCGACTATGTACACGGCGCCGGGAAGCGCGGTCATTCCGCGAATGCCGTTGAGGTTCGTCTGGAGCTTTGTGAGCTCCTTTTTGAGCTTCGCGACTTCTTTTTTGGGAAGAAGTTCAAATTCACCGCCGTCCTCCATCCTTTCGAGCTTTTCCATGTACTCGATTCTCGTGCGGATGGTCCTGAAGTTAGTGAGCATTCCGCCAAGCCACCTCGCGTTCACATAGTACATGCCACAGCGCGTGGCCTCATCCCTGATGGCGTCCTGGGCCTGTTTTTTGGTGCCGACAAAGAGCACGTTCTTGCCGTTTTTCACGGTGTCGACTATGAACTTGTAGGCCTCCTCAACCTTGCTCACAGTAATCTGGAGATCGATGATGTGAATGTCGTTCCTCGCGGCGTAAATGTACTTGCCCATTTTGGGATTCCACTTCCTCGTCTGATGACCGAAGTGAACGCCCGCCTCAAGGAGCTGCTTCATTGTGATAACCGCCATTATAATTCCTCCGTTTGCCTCCCCGCGGGCCACGGTTTGACGGCGCTAAGACGGCACATAAAAATTTTACCGCCACGGAACGCCCGCCCCACGGGTGTGAATTTTAAAAGCATGTGTGATTTTACCATAAGAGGCCGCCGCGTGGCAAACAAATTGCCGCCAAGTGACGAAACTTAGCCGGCAGCTTCCCGAAAGAATTTTTTTCGCCGCAAAAAAGCCGCAACTTTTCTTTCGCGGTTAAAATTAACCTTCTCAGATTTTGGAAAACGCCTCGTCCAGATCCGCGAGAATGTCGTCTATGTTCTCGCAGCCTATGGAGAGCCTCACGGTCGAGGGGGATATCCCGCAGGCCCTAAGCCCCTCTTCGTCAAGCTGCGCGTGCGTCGTGGACGCGGGATGGATGACGAGCGACTTCATGTCGGCGACGTTCGCGAGAAGTGAAAAAAGTTTGAGGCTTTCCGTGAACTTCACGGCCTTGTCCCGCCCTCCCTTCAAATCTATCGTGAATATCGCCCCGCCGCCACGGGGAAGATATCTTTTGTAAAGCTCGGCCCCTCTTCCCGTGGCGAGCGAAGGGTGGTTCACTTTCTCGACCTTGGGATTGCCTTTGAGGTGTTCGACGACTTTGAGCGCGTTCTCGGTGTGCCTTTCAACCCGGAGCGGCAGCGTTTCGAGCCCCTGCATGAGCATGAACGCGTTCATGGGTGACAAAACCGCGCCCTCGTCGCGGAGTATCGTGCAGCGAAGCTTGGTTATGTACGCACTCTTCACGGGCACGTCCGCGAAGACGACGCCGTGATAGGAATCGTTTGGTTCGGTTATTCCCGGATATTTGCCGCTCTTTTTCCAATCGAACCTGCCGGAGTCAACCACAACGCCGCCCATGGCGACGCCGTGTCCGCCCATGAACTTCGTGGCGGAATGCACGACTATGTCGGCGCCGTACTCTATGGGACGTATGAGGACCGGAGTGGCGAAAGTCGAATCGACCATGAAGACTATGCCGTTGTCATGCGCGATTTTCGCGATAGCCTCTAAGTCCACGAGGTCGGAATTGGGATTTCCCATTGTCTCGGCGTATATGAGACGCGTTTCGGGGCGTATTGCCTTCGCGAAGTTTTCCGGATCGCTCTGGTCGACGAACGTCGTCGTTATGCCCTGCTCGGGAAGGGTGCTGGAAAAAAGGTTGTAAGTCCCTCCGTAGATGTTTGGCGCGGAAACTATGTGTTCGCCGCTTTTGACTATGTTCTGTATGGCCGCGGTTATGGCGGCGGCCCCGCTCGCGAGCGCTATGGCGTCCGCGCCACCCTCCAGGGCGGCCACTCTCGCCTCGAAGGCCGCGGTCGTGGGATTTGTCAACCTCGTGTAAATGTTCCCCTCCTCGGTGAGGGCGAAAAGTCCGGCGGCCTGTTTGCAATCGTCAAAGACGAACGACGTCGTCATGTAGACGGGCACGGCCCTCGCGCCGAACGCCCTGTCGGGCTCTTCCTGACCCGCGTGAATGGCTATTGTCTCTATTTTGTATTTGTTTTCCATCTCTTTAATCTCCGTTGTTTTTTTGCTTTCTGTCGATTATGAGCTCGTCGTCATACTTTTCCTCAAAGGAAAAACCCTTGTCCCTGAATTTGAATGACGGCAGAGTGTCAAGATCAACGTTGTGTATGCTTTTGAAAATGCTCTCGTCCACGTCCGGATTGCGGCGCCTAAGCTCTCTTATGATGTTTTTGACGTCCTCTCTCGCCGAATTCGCGCCGCCTTTCACTTCCTCCGTGAATCTGCACGCGCAGTTGATAAACTCCAGCCGGTTAAAATTAACCCACCCCCATATGTCGCGCTCCGATATGCAGTACATCGGGCGGATGAGCTCCATTCCCTCAAAATTGGTGCTTCTGACCTTGGGCATCATGCCCTGGATTTGACCGCCGAAGAACATCCCTATGAGCGTCGTCTCTATGACATCGCTCTTGTGGTGACCCAGGGCAATTTTGTTGCAGCCGAGCTCTTCGGCCCTCGCATAGAGAAATCCCCTTCGCATTCGCGCACAGAGATAACACGGATGCGCGCTGTCCATGTTGTAGGACACCTGGAATATGTT
Source organism: Clostridia bacterium (assembly GCA_021203865.1). GTDB lineage: Bacteria > Bacillota > Clostridia > Christensenellales > Borkfalkiaceae > Coproplasma. The sequence continues at coordinate 447 of JAJQAJ010000024.1, read as the reverse complement.
TGAGTCGAAAACTTTTATGGGAACGCCGAGCTTTTCGGCGTTTTCCTCTATCTTCTTTTTGTTGGTCTCGTTGTAACCAGGGTTCATGACGACAAACTCCAGATCAAATTTGCCCGCGAGGTCGCCGTGGCGGGAAAGCTCCTGCATGAGCTTCGCGAGGAGGAAAGAATCCTTTCCCCCCGAAATACAGACGGCTATCTTGTCTCCTTCCGAAACAAGGTTGTATTCCTTGACGGCCTTTATGAACTTGGAATATATGTCACCGCGGAATTTTTTGACTATGGACTGCTCTATGAGGGCAGTTTCGGAAAGTTCTCTTTTCATACTAGATTCCTTACATCTTAAAGTATAGTCACTGGGGCGGCTTAGGTCAACGCGCGCGCCATAGCTAAAAACGATTAAAGTCCCGCGCGGCGACGCCGATAATTTTATGAGAACGCCCTTGCA
>JAJQAJ010000026.1 GCA_021203865.1 Clostridia bacterium | reverse complement strand
GTGAAGAAGGTGGGGATGTCGCTTCTCACAAAGTTCCTTGAACCCGACGACGAGTGAAAGCGAAGAAAACCGGCTTTATAAAATCGCGGCCGAAGATTTCCGTATGAGCACGCTGAAATTTAAGCATTCCATTCGTCGGAAAAGGCTCAAAACCAAAAAGAGATGAGCGGGACACATCATCCCGCTCGTTTTTTTGTTTGAATTCTGTATATTTCATCTCAAAAGTGTTATGAAATAAACTGTGCTCTTTTTTCGCGAGGGAGCGTCTTTTCTTTTTGGCATTTTTTTGAAATCGAGTCCCACGTGTATGACCTCTTCCTGATAGCCTCTATATGTATAATTGCCGTCGTATCTTTTTTTTATCTGGTTTGCGGCGGCTTTCGTGGTTCTTTTTTTAGCTCGATTATGACACCGGGAAGCATAGTTTTACGCGTTAAAAACTCGGTACAAAAAATGAACCCCGCCTTGAATGGACGGGGAAAATTTTCAAAACCTACGCCTAAGTTCCGCGACGCGGCCTAAAACCTTTATGCCTTTTTCCTTCATTTCTTCCGGGCTGTAGAGGACGGGGATGTCTTTTTTGCCGTTCATTATGTCGATGAGCCACAGTCCGCCGCCGTCGGCTTCCACATGTTTCAGTGTGATATCGCCCTCGTCGTCCGTGACGACGGCCACGTCCCAGGGGGCACACGCGTCCTGGAGGTGTATGATTATGATGTCGCCTTTAAGAAATGTCGGCGTGAACCTGCTGTTTTCTATTTCGGCGGCGATGTATCCGCCGCGCATTGCCATCGATTCGCGAAGCGGCTCCGTCCGGGCGCCATCTTCGGCGTCGTTACCCAAAAAGGCGGCATTTAGGTTTTTGTGTACGGTTATGGTTGCCTTCTGGCTTTCGCCCGCGTCGTCCGCCGATAAAAGATAATCGCATGACACATGGAAAAGTTTGCCAAGCTTCACGCATGTCGCCGCTGTGGGCTGGGATTTTGAAAGCTCCCACATCCGTACTGTGCTCTTGCTTTTCCCGAGCTTTTCCGCGAGCTCGTCACTCGTCATGCCGAGCTGTTCGCGAAGCTCTTTTATCTTCGTGCCTATGTATGGATTGATTGTCATTTTTTGCCCCCCGATATGCTGTTCTCTCTCTAATGCGACGCAAACTTTCGTCGACATGCCAATTATAACACAATGATTTCGGGTTTTGGTCAACCACTGGTTGACAAATAATTTTTTTTTTCAGGGCCCAAATACATCAGGGGCGCCATTTTCATGGCTCCCCTGACGAGAAAAAAATATAAAGGAGGTACTTATCGCGCGGATTTCCGCGCGCAAGGTGTCTATCGTATTAAAAGGCTTTCCCCCGTCATTTCAGCGGGCTTGCTCTCTCCCATGAGTTCAAGGAGTGTCGGCGCGAGGTCGGCGAGTATTCCTCCTTCGCGCAATTTCGCATCCCTATATTCCTCGGAACAGACGATGACGGGCACGGGGTTGAGTGTGTGTGCCGTGAATGGCGTGCCGTCTTCGTTGAGAAGCTTGTCCGCGTTGCCGTGGTCTGCCGTAACTATCGCCGCTCCGCCCATGGAAAGAATTTTGTCGACAACCTTCTGCACACATTCGTCCACGGTTCCCACAGCCTTCACACATGCGGGGATTATGGCCGTGTGACCCACCATGTCGCAGTTGGCGAAGTTCAGGATTATCATGTCGAATTTCCCTGTGTCAAGCTCCTCCAAAACCTTGTCGGTCACGAGGTACGCGCTCATCTCGGGCTGCAGATCGTAAGTCGCGACTTTCGGCGAGTCAATGAGGTCCCTGTACTCATTTTTGTTGGGTTTTTCCACGCCGCCGTTGAAAAAGAACGTGACATGCGCGTATTTCTCGGTCTCGGCTATGCGAAGCTGTGTCTTCCCCCGCGACGCCGCGTATTCCCCGAGCGTGTTTTTGAAGGTGTCTTTGGGGAAGGCTATGCTGACGTTTGTGAAGGTCGCGTCATACACCGTGAAGCAGACGTACGTGGGATGCAAAAATCCTGTCTTTCTCTCGAATGCCACGCCCTTGGGAACGACGAATTCCTTCTGTGACACGGCCCTGGTTATCTGGCGTGCCCTGTCGGGACGGAAGTTGAAACAGATTACTGTGTCGCCTTCCTCTATGATGCCTATGGGTTTGCCGTTTTCGCACACCTTTATGGGAAGCAAAAACTCATCGGTCACGCCCTCGGCGTAGCTTTTCTTTATTGCGTCAACGGGGTTTGTGCACTGCACGCCCGTGCCGAGCGTCAGCATGTCGTATGCCTTTTCTATGCGCTCCCAGTTGTTGTCTCTGTCCATGGCATAGTATCTTCCGCAGACAGACGCGACTTTCCCGCAGCCTATCCTGTCAATCTCGTTTAAGAGGTCTTGGATGTCACCGGCGGAAGAGGTGGGTGACACGTCCCTGCCGTCCGTGAAGCAGTGCACGTAACAGTTGGAAATTCCCTGCTGCTTGGCCATTTTCAGAAGGGCGTAGAGATGGTTGATGTGACTGTGCACGCCGCCGTGGGACACGAGCCCGTAAAGGTGCACGTTTTTGTTCTTTTCCTTGGCTTTTTTGAATGCGTCGACGAGCACCGGATTGGTGAAAAAGTCTCCGTCAGTTATGGCTTTGGAAATTTTCGTGAGATCCTGGTAGACGATGCGTCCGGCGCCGATGTTGAGGTGACACACCTCGCTGTTGCCCATCTGACCGTCCGGAAGGCCGACCGCCATGCCGCAGGCCGTGAGTGTGGAGTGGGGATACTTTTCCATTAGAGCGTTGACGTTCTTGCTTCCGTTGAGCGTTATGGCGTTGCCCTCAGAGGGAGGCGCTATGGCGTAGCCGTCCATGATGATTATCGCATAAGGTTTTTTCTTGTCCATGAAATCCTCCGAGCGGAACCGTCCGCTTCGATTAAACTCTCATAAGTCATTTGTTGTAGTTGACTATTTTCGCGAAGTCAAGTGTGAGTGACGCGCCCCCTATGAGTCCGCCGTCGATGTCGGGCTGTGCCATGAGCCCTTTGCAGTTTGATGCGTTCATCGAACCGCCGTACTGTATGATGATGTTTTCGGCGCACTTGGGGCAGAAGATTCTTCCTATTTCGGAACGTATGAATGCAATCGTCTCTTCCGCCTGTTCGTCGGTCGCGACTACCCCGGTGCCTATCGCCCAGACGGGTTCGTAGGCTATGACAATCTTCGTTATGTCGTCTATGTCTTTAAGGCCCTCTTCGAGCTGGCGTCTCACGACGTTTTCGGTGTCACCCGATTTTCTCTGACTGAGCGTTTCACCGACGCAGACTATCGGGGTTATTCCCGCGGCCAGCGCGGCGAGGGTTCTCTTGTTGACGCCCTCATCGGTTTCCCCGAAGTACTGGCGCCTTTCGCTGTGACCTATTATGGCGTATTTCACGCCGTATTCTTTGAGCATGTCAGAGGATATTTCTCCTGTGAACGCCCCGCTTTTTTCCCAGTGCACGTTTTCCGCGCCTATCGCGATGTTCGTGCCTTTCGCCGCCTCTGTCATCGCCGGAATGAGTATGGCGGGCACGCAGAAGGCGACGTCACAATCGGCGTCTTTCACGAGCGGTGCGATTTGTTTTATGAACTCGGAGCCGGTTTTCGCCGTCATGTTCATTTTCCAGTTTCCCGCGATGAAAGCTTTGCGCATGTTCCTTCTCCTCAAATTATAAGGCGAGGTCTGTATGCGGACATACAAACCCCGTGAACTTCAATATCAGTTTTTGTCGTTGAGACATTCTATTCCGGGGAGGGATTTGCCCTCGAAAAGTTCGAGGGATGCTCCGCCGCCCGTGGAGATGTGGGTGACTTTGTCGGCGAATCCGAGCTGCTGGATGGCCGCCGCGCTGTCGCCGCCGCCTATTATTGTCGTGCATTTGCCGTAGACATCAGCGAGAGCCTGGGCCACGGCCTCTGTGCCCTTCGCGAGTGTGGGGTTCTCAAAGACACCCATGGGTCCGTTCCATACGACGGATTTAGCCTTTGATATCTCTTCCGCAAAGAGTTTGCATGTCTTGGGTCCGATGTCCATTCCCATCTTGTCGGCGGGGATCTTGTCGGACGCCACAACCTCGGTTTCGACGGGCGCGTCTATGGGGTCGGGGAATGAGGAGGTCACGACGGTGTCGACGGGAAGAAGTATCTTCTTTCCGGAGGCTTTCGCCTTCGCTAGCATGTCTTTGCAGTAGTCTATTTTCTCATCGTCGAGAAGGGACTGTCCTATCTTTCCGCCCTGCGCCTTTATGAAAGTGTACGCCATTCCGCCGCCTATGATGAGTGTGTCACACTTCTCGAGGAGGTTGTTTATGACGTTGAGCTTGTCGGCCACTTTCGCGCCGCCGAGGATTGCCACGAACGGCCTTTCGGGGTTTTCAAGCGTGTTGGCCATGACGGAGATTTCCTTTTCAATGAGGAAACCGCAGACCGCGGTCTTTATGATGCCGTATTCGACGATGGCGGCCGTGGAGGCGTGGGACCTGTGAGCCGTTCCGAACGCGTCGTTGACATAGATTTCGGCGTCGGACGCGAGGGCTTTGCAGAATCCTTCATCTCTCTTTTCCTCTTCCCAGTGGAAGCGGAGGTTCTCTATGAGGACAGCTTCGCCGTCTTTGAGAGCCGCGCGTTTCGCGGTCGCGTCGGGGCCTATGACGTCTTTCGCGAACGTCACCTTACCGTCAAGAAGCTCTGCGAGCCTCTTCGCGACGGGTTCGAGCGTGAGCTTTTTGGGCTCTTCCTTTTTTGCCTTTTCCTCTATCTCTGCCGCGGTGGTCTCGCCCGCGTCGACCTTCTTCTGGTCCTTTTTGTTGAGTTTGAACGTTTCGGAGAATATCGGATGGGGTTTGCCGAGGTGTGAGCAAAGGGTGACCTTTGCGCCCTGGTCCAGGAGATATTTGATCGTGGGAAGAGCACCCATGATTCTGTTCTCATCCGTTATGACGCCGTCTTTTAAAGGGACGTTGAAATCGCAGCGAACGAGCACTTTTTTGCCCTTGAGATCGCCGAGATCTTTGACAGACATTTTGTTCATACAAAATCACTCCTTGTAAAACATATTTCTTTAAACTTCTTCATTATAGTTTGACGCCGTCCAAAAGTCAATTAACGAGAGCAAGTTGGACATATTTTCTTGCGTGACGCCCGGGCTTTGTGGTATACTTGGGGCGTGAATTTCGGAGGCAGAGATGGAACAGGAACAGCTTGACGAACTGACAAAAAGAATAGAAGACGGCGACGCCGACGCGATGGTGGAGCTGGCTCTCATATATAAAGAGGGAAAGGAGCTCGCAAAAGATCTTGACGAGGCGTGCAGCCTTTTCTATGACGCCGCGCAGAAAGGACACGCGAAGGCCATGTACAACCTCGCCTTATGCTATGAAAACGGCTGGGGCACCGATGAGGATTTGAAGGAGGCCATGGCCTGGTACAAAAGAGCGGCGGACGCCGGCGACACAGCCGCGATGGTCAACCTCGGGCTTTCCTATCTCGCGGGAGACGGCGTGGACAAGGACGAAAAGGAGGCCGTCATGCTCTTTGACAGGGCCGCGAAGGAAGGCGACGCCGACGGGCTCTACAACATAGGACTATGCCATCTCAACGGATGGGGTCTTCCTTTAAACGAGCAGGAAGGCGTTCTCTGCATAAGGAAAGCCGCTATGAAAAACCTCCCCGAAGCCCAGAACAAGCTCGGATACTGCTATGAAAAGGTCATAGGTGTCCCTCCCGACAACCAGGAGGCCGTGAAGTGGTACAGAAAGGCAGCGAACCAGGGTTACGCCCCCGCCCAGCACAATCTCGGGTGGTGCTATGAAAGAGGTATAGGCGTCGATCAGGACACGGTCGAGGCCGTGGACTGGTACGAAAAAGCCGCGGCTCAGGGACTTCCGGAGGGTCTTTGCGCCCTCGGCGAATGTTACAGGGACAACACGGGCGTCAAGAAAAATCTTCCCAGGGCGGTGAGGTATTTTGTCCTCGCGGCCGAAAGGGGCAACAGGTACGCCGCGGAGCAGCTTGAGAAAAAACCCCTAAAAAAGGTTTACGCGAAAATGCAGAAAATGAAGGTTAAACCTGAGTAGTTATTTCGTGGCGGGCCGCGCGGACCTGCCATTCTTTTAAATGCGGGGAATATCCTCCGCGCCGCGCCTATGGCGCGGGAAAACGGCCTTGAACATCTCTTCGATGTGTGGTATCATAGTGCTGGAATGGCGCGCTTTCCCCGAAGGGAGACGAAAAAACATGGCGCGGGCCGTATGGCACATGCGGTTTCTTGAAAAAGACGTACGCGGAATGTCGCCATCCGGACTAAAAATCGCCGTGAAAAGAAAGCCGGCACCGCGGTGACTAAGCCGATTTTCTGAATGTGGGTACATGTTTATGACAAAATGCTGTGACGGCAGAGAATTTTCCCGTAGTAGCAATTTCATTGACGTTGTGACTTACGGATATTACGTCGACAAGTCTCTCCTCAAAGGATTTGATAGACGACAGCCCAAAACATCCGGCCATGATTTTCACAAGACCCAGAAGATTCGGCAAGTCGCTCAACCTTTCCATGATAAGGACTTTCTTTGAAAAGACGGAGAGCGACAATTCTGTCTATTTCAAGAACCTCGACATATGGAAGTGCGGGGACAAATATACGTCGGAACAAGGAAAGTATCCCGTCATCAACCTTGATCTCAAGGATGTGTATGTGCCTCATGGCATGACGACGCATCGCAGAAGAATATTCTAGATTTGATTTTGTCGAATCAAAACTCAAAAGCGACAATGTCAAAATGTTCAGAGACATAAAGAGCAGAAAAGCTGATGAAACAGACTTCGCTAATTCATTGAAATTCTTGTGTGACTCTTTGTTTACATACTATGGTGTCAGGCCCATCATTCTTATAGATGAATATGACGCTCCAATTCAGAAAGGTTATGAGAAGGGCTATTATGATGATGTGATTGGATTCATGAAGTCATTGTTTTCGGCGGCGTTCAGTGGTGATGATGCCGTTGTCACGTTTGCCGTGATGACGGGAACAATGAGCGTGCCAAGAGAGGACATAACTTCGGACCCAGACGGCCTTGTCGCGTGCGCCGTGAGATGCGACAGAAACAGCCGGTGCTTTGGATTCACGGGTGAAGATGTAAAAAAAATCACCGATGACTTCGGACACCCGGAAAAAATGGACGAGATTCGCGCCTGGTACGGCGGATACAGATTCGGAAACACGGAGATATTCAATCCGTGGTCAGTTTTGCAGCATGTGGAAGAAAACTTCACTACCGACACGTATTGGCACGGATCGTCCGAGCACGCGATACTGAAAAGGTTGATTGAGAAAGCCACGCGCGGGGACGTCAAAACGCTTCGTGGACTCATTGAAGATGTCCCCATAACGGATGACATCGCAAAAGACGTTTTTTTTGGGGATCTTTTCAGGCGAAAGACGGCAGAACGGACACTGTATACAGCGTCAATGCTTGCCACGGGGTTTCTCGCCCCGAAAAATGATGACTTTGGACAACATGAATTTATCATCCACAAAGAGGAGATCAAAAGAATATACAGCGAGGTGATACTTTGTCGCCTTTGAGAAGACGGGGTGCCCGGTTTCGCGGAATTTTTTGTTGGCTTTCACAAATAAAAAAATCAGCATGACACTTTAAAAAATTATGGTGCCATGGACACATAAAAATTGATAAGGAGGTTTTCCCATGGCTTTGACAAAAGACGGAAGAGGATTTTCCGATGCCTGTAATTTCATGAACATAGTCTCCAAAGAATACTACGTGGACAAATCACTTCTGATAAGGGATTTGATTGACAATAATTCCAGACATCCGGTCATGCTTTTCACGAGGCCCAGAAGATTCGGCAAATCTCTCAACATTTCCATGATAAGGATTTTTTTTGAGAAGACGAGGAAAGACAATTCCGTCTATTTTAATGACCTCGACATATGGAAATGTGGAGAACAATACACCTCTGAACAGGGAAAATATCCTGTCATAAGTCTTGATTTTAAAGAATGTGAAAGCGAGACATTTCAGGGGGCCATGACCGTCATAAAAGACACATTGGCGGTTGAGTTTGCCCGGCATACGGAGTTAAAAAAAAGTAGAAGGATTGACAGAGGCCACGATTTAAAGATATACAACAAGATTGTTGGAATGAACGCTGACACCGATGAAATTAAAAAATCCCTGTCGCTTCTTTCGAGAATGCTTTATGCCCATCACGGTGTCAAACCCATCATTCTCATAGATGAGTATGACATCCCCGTTCAGGCCGGATATGAACGAGGATATTATTCTCAAATCACCGATTTTTTCAGGGATTTCCTGTCCGCTGCGCTCAAAGGCAACGACAACTTGGAATTCGCCGTCATCACGGGGGTTACAAGGACGGCGAAGGCCGGAATTTTCAGCGGTCTCAACAATCTTGCCGTGTATTCCGTGTCAAGCGACGAATACAGTCAGTACTTTGGCTTCACGAAAGACGAGGTCAAAAAAATTTTGGACGACTTCGGGCATCCGGAGAAAATGGACGAGATTTGCGAGTGGTATGACGGATACAAATTCGGGGAAACCGAAATATTCAATCCCTGGTCGGTGTCGCACTACGTTGATAAAAATTTCGCGCCCGAAACATACTGGGCGGGAACGTCCTCAAACTCCATAATAAAAGACATGCTCCATGTCACCACGGCCGAGATAAGCGCTCAAATCCTGGACATCGTCCAGGGAAGGGAGACGGTCGTTCCCATAAACGAAAACGTGCCTTACGCCACTCTCAAAGAAAACCCCTCTAATGTTTTCAGCATTCTTCTCGCGGGTGGGTATCTCAAGGTCACAAAAAGAGAGGGAAAAAAGTACACGGTCGTCATCCCGAACAAAGAGGTAAGGGACATATACGAAGACGAAATCACGGGATATGTCTGGCGCGGTTCAAGCAATGCCGCGGATCGGATAAGACGGGCGTTCATGGAAAGCGACGCGGACACTCTTTACGAGGCCATATCGTATCATCTCATGCATGTCGCGAACTGGACGGAGATGGCGGTCGAGAACGCGTATCAGGTTTTCATGATAACCCTGTCCCTCAATTTGAATGACGTTTACGAGGTGATGTCGAACTCAAAATCCGGCTACGGGCTTTTTGACATTGAGATGACGCCGAGAAACAGGGAGAGAGGCCTTCCCGGGATACTCATAGAATGCGAGCACAGGAAAGATGAAAGCGAGCTTGAAAAAGCCGTGGAACACGCTTTAAACCAAATAGAGGAAAGAAGGTACGACGCCAATCTTCTGGACAAAGGGATAACGAAAATCGACAAGTACGGCATCGCCTTTTCCGGACAGAAAGTCGTTTTGAAAAAGAAGTGAAAAGCGATGGTCACCGCCACGCGGATGACACATCCATGGGGGACCCGGGAGGTTTATTATGGCAATCAGTAAAAATGGCAGAGAATTTTCCGACAAGAGTAATTTTATAAACGCCGTCACCAATTTTTATTATGTCGACAAGTCCCTTTTCATCAGGGATCTTATTGATGACATAGGCAAAGCTGACGCGATGCTTTTACGCGTCCGAGAAGGTTCGGAAAATCTTTAAATCTTTCCATGATAAGTACTTTTTTTGAAAAAACAGAGAATGACAACTCTGTCTATTTCAAAGATTTGGAAATTTGGAGGTGCGGGGACAAATACACGTCCGAGCAGGGAAAGTATCCCGTCATTTATCTCGATCTCAAAGATGTGTACATTACCTCATGGCAAGACATGCTTTCAAGCATAAAAATATGCATCGCTAGAGAATATAAAAGGCACAGGAATATCGAATCGGCACTTATAGAAAAAGACGTCCAAATATTTAGGAGCTTAGAAGACGAAACGGCCAGTGAGGCCCACTTTGCGATTCGTTGAGATTTCTGTCTGATGCTCTTTATGCGTATTACGGCGTCAAACCCATCATTCTCATAGATGAATATGACGTGCTTATTCAGAAAGGTTATGAGGAGGGGTATTACTCGGACGTAGTCAAATTCATAAGATCCCTCTTTTCAGCAGCCTTCAAAGGCACCGATCTCAATATCACTTTCGCCGTGATAACGGGAGCCCTTCGCATCGCCAAAGAGAGCATCTTCACGGGGCTCAACAACCTTGGTGTGTATTCGGTCATGACAAAAGAATACAGTCAGTACTTCGGCTTCACCAGGGAGGAAGTGAAAAGAATCTTGGATGATTTTGGGGATCCGGAAAAAGAGAAAGAAATTCTCGGCTGGTATGACGGATACAAATTCGGGGAAACCGAAATATTCAATCCGTGGTCCGTTTCGCGGTATGTGGACGAAAACTTCACTATTGACACGTATTGGAATGGATCGTCAGAGCACGCGATACTGAAAAGATTGATAGAAAAAGCCACGCTGGGGGACGCTAAAGCTCTTCGGGGACTTTTCGTGGATGTGCCCATAACGGATGATATCGCGGAGGACGTTTCCTTTGAGGATCTTTTCAGGACGAAAAAAGGCAGAACGAGCGCGATTTACAGCGTCATGCTCGCCACGGGGTTTCTCACCCCGCAACATGACAAAACCGGACCTCTCAAATTTGTCATTCCCAACGGGGAGATTAAAGAAATATACAGCCAGGTGATACTTAAACGTCTTTGAGAAGACGGCGCGCCTGGTTTCGCGGAGTTTTTGTCGGTTTAACGAACATAAATTAACAGGACACTTTTTAAAATTTGGTGCCTTGATGCCAATATGATGAGAAGGAGGAGGACTTATGGCGGTCACAAAAGGCGGAAAGGGGTTTTCCGATGACTGCAATTTCAAGAACGTCGTTTCAAAATGTTACTACGTTGACAAGACCATTTTCATAAGAGAACTTATAGATGAGTACCCCAAACATCCGGCCATGCTTTTTACACGCCCCAGAAGGTTTGGAAAGTCACTCAACATCTCGATGATAAGGACTTTTTTTGAGAAGACGGAGGAGGACACCTCCCTCTATTTCAAAGACCTCGACATATGGAAGTGCGAGGAAAAGTACACGTCCGAACAGGGGAAGTATCCCATCATCAGTCTAGATTTTAAGGATGTTCTCGATAAATCATGGGATAAAATGTATTCGGGCATCAGGTCGTGCATCGCGTCGGAATATTCCAGGTTTGATTTTGTTGAGTCAAAACTCAAAAGCGATAAAGCCAAAATATTCAGAGACATAAAGAACAGAAAAGCTGATGAATCTGATTTTGCTAATTCACTAAAATTCTTATGTGAGTCATTGTTCACATACTATGGTGTCAAGCCCATAATTCTCATAGATGAGTACGACGTTCCCATTCAGAAAGCATATGAGAAGGGCTATTATGATGAGGTGGTAGGATTCATAAGATCCCTCTTTTCAGCGGCTTTCAAAGGCACTGATCTCAAAATCACATTTGCCGTGATAACGGGAGCCATGCGGATAGCCCAGGAGAGCATTTTCACGGGACTCAACAATCTCGCCGTTTACTCGGTTCTGACGGATAAATACAGTCAGTATTTCGGCTTCACGAAAGACGAGGTTAGAAAAATCTTGGATGACTTCGGGGCTCCAAAGAAATGGGACGAGGTCTGCGAGTGGTATGACGGATACAAATTCGGGGATACCGAGATTTTCAACCCCTGGTCTCTGTCACACTACATTGACAATAATTTCGCGCCGGAGGCATACTGGGCGGGAACGTCCTCAAATTCCATAATAAAGGACATGCTTCATGTCACCACGGCTGAGATAAGCTCAGAAATCATGAATATCGTCCAGGGGAGGGAGACAGTCGTTCCAATAAACGAAAAAGTGCCTTACGCCGGACTCAAAGAAAATCCCATGAATGTTTTCAGCATTCTTCTCG